>JAOPZQ010000480.1 GCA_025964075.1 Solirubrobacterales bacterium
GAGTCGCCGCTGCCGGTGGTCGCCGCCTCGACGCCCGGTCAGTGCTTCGCGGCCGCCTACGAGGCCGTGCGGATCGCCGTGCGCTACCGCACGCCGGTGATCCTCCTCGAGGATCTGTTCGTCGCGAACTCCACGGAGCCGTGGTCGATCCCCCGCGCCGGCGACCTGCCGCCCATCGATCCGGGGTTCGCCGTCGTGGCACCCGAGACGGGCGAGTTCCTCCCGTACTCGCGTGACGCCGACGGCGCGCGCCCGTGGGCGATCCCCGGGACGCCCGGCCTCCAGCACCGGATCGGCGGCCTCGAGAAGCAGGACGGCACGGGGAACATCTCCTACGAGCCCGCCAACCACGCCACGATGACGGCGCTGCGCGCGCGCAAGGTCGCCGAGATCGAGGTGCCGCCGCTGCAGGTCGACGCCGATCCCGAGGCGACGCTGCTGGTGATCGGCTGGGGCTCGAGCTCCGGCACGATCCGCGCCGCGGTGCGCCGCCTGCGCGAGGCCGGGCATCCGGTCGCCTGCGCCCACTTCCACCACCTGAACCCGCTCCCGCCGAACACAGGCGACGTGCTGCGCTCGTTCGACCGCGTCCTGCTCCCCGAGATGAACACGGGTCAGCTCGCCAAGGTCCTGCGCGCGGAGTTCCTCGTCGACGTCGAGTCCTACTCCAAGGTCGAGGGCCAGCCGTTGTTCGCCGCCGAGCTCGAGAGGGAGATGCTGGACCGGCTATGAGCTCCACCCAAGCCACGAACGGGAGCGACCCGGCGACCCTGCCGATGTCGAAGGCGGACTTCCAGTCCGATCAGGAGACCCGCTGGTGCCCGGGCTGCGGCGACTACGCCGTGCTCGCCGCCGTGCAGGGGTTCATGCCCGAGCTCGGGATCCCGCCGGAGCGGATCGTCTTCGTCACCGGCATCGGCTGCGCTGGGCGGTTCGCCTACTACATGAACACCTACGGGATGCACGGCATCCACGGGCGCGGCCCGGCGCTGGCGACGGGCCTCGCCGCCGCGCGCGACGACCTCTCGATCTGGGTGGTGACCGGCGACGGCGACTCGCTCTCGATCGGCGGCAACCACCTCATCCACGCGATGCGGCGCAACGTGCCGGTGAAGATCCTGCTGTTCAACAACCAGATCTACGGGCTGACGAAGGGCCAGGCGTCACCGACCTCCGAGGTCGGCAAGGTCACGAAGTCGACGCCGTTCGGCACGATCGACGAGCCCTTCAACCCGGTGTCGCTCGCGCTCGGAGCCGAGGCGAGCTTCGTCGCCCGGACGATCGACCGCGACAAGCAGCACCTCGCCTCCGTGCTTCGCGCGGTCGCGTCGCACCGCGGCGCGGCGCTGATCGAGATCTACCAGAACTGCCCGGTGTTCAACGACGGCGCCTTCTCCGCGCTGACCGACAAGGAGACCAGGCAGTCGCACCAGATCCGCCTCGAGCACGGCGAGCCGATCCGCTTCGGCGCCGACCGGGAGCTCGGCGTCATGCGCGGCGCCGGCGGTGAGCTCGAGATCGCCCCGGTGGCCGAGGCCGGGGACGCCCTCGTCGTCCACGACGCCCACCGCGAGGACCCGAGCCTCGCGTTCGCGCTCTCTCGCCTGTCGACCCGCCCGACGAGCCCGACGCCGATCGGCATCTTCCGCCAGGTCGAGCGCGGCGTGCCGCTCAGCGAGCAGGGCCAGCGCCTCTCGGAGGCTCGCGCCGGCATCGGCGACGCGGACCTCGACGCGCTCCTGGGCGCCGGCGACACGTGGACCGTGCGCTGAGCCCTCACCCGCGCCGGTAGCGCAGGTAGACGACGCGGGAGCCGAACGTCCGCGTCTCGACGAGCTCGAGGTGGATCCTCTCGTCGAGGGGCGGGAAGAACGGCGTGCCGCCTCCGAGCACGACCGGGCTGACGAAGAGGCGGTACTCGTCGATGAGGCCGAGCTGCGTCAGGGTGGAGGCGAGGCCGGCGCCGCCGACGGCGATGTCCTTACCCGGCTCCTCCTTCAGCGTCGCGAGCTCCTCGGCGACGCCGGCCCTGGCGAGCCGGGCGTTGCCGGCGACCGTCTGGAGGGTGCGCGAGAAGACGATCTTCGGCAGGGCCTTCCAGATGCGGGCGAACTCGAGCTCCGGCGCTCCCAGGGACTCGGTCTCCTCGGCGGTCTCCCAGTACACCATGGCCTCGTAGAGGCGCCGTCCGCAGAGGTGCGTCCCGAGCTCCCGAGTCTGCTCGTTGTGGAACCGGTGCAGCTCCGCGTCAGGCGCGGTCCAGTCGATCGCGCCGCCCGGCCCGGCGATGAAGCCATCCAGCGAGGCTCCCATCGAGAAGATCACCTTCCGCACCGCAGTCCTCCTTGGGTTGGCGGGCAATCTTCGCGCGGTTACGCGCCCGGCGTGTCCTCGCTCGTCTCCTCGTGGTCGGCCTCGCCGCCGTCGCTCTCGGCGCGCGGGTCCTCGTGCAGATGCGACGCGTCCTGCGCCGCCCGGCTCGCCGCGTGCTGGTCGCCGTGGCTCGCGTGGTCGATCAGGTCATCCTCGGCGAGCTCGAAGCCCTCGGACTCGCCTTCGCCGGCCTCGGCGAGCGGGCGCTGAGCGGGGTCGATGTCCTCGTCGCCGGCGACTCCGCCGATCCGGCCCGCCCCGGCCGCCGCGGCGCGAGTCTCTTCTTCCTCGTGGGGATCGTGTTCCATGCCGGCGGGCTTACCCGCCGAACCGGTGTTGCAACGCGAGGACGTCGGCGACGTACCGCTGCGTGTCGTTGTACATGCCGATCCGGCGGACCGAGTCGAGGCCCTGGTAGTAGCCGGCGACCGCCTGTGCCACGTTCCCGCCGGTGGCGCGAAGCAGGTGACCCAGGTAGAGCGAGCCCGCGCGGACGTTGTCCGTGGCGGAGTTCGGATCGAGCCGGGTGCTCGTGAGGTTGTTCTGCACCCACTGCCACGTGCCGGGCATGATCTGCATCACGCCGCGGGCGTTCGCCTTCGAGACCAGCCCGTTGTTGAACCCGCTCTCCTGCCAGCCGATCGCGGCGGCGAGCGACGACGGCACTCCCTGCTGTGCGGCGATCGAGCCGACCGTGCCCGCGTCGAGGCGCGCGGCCGCCGGGTAGGGCGCCGCGGCGGGGACCACCGCCGTGGTCGTCTCGGCCGCGCCCTCCGGCTCGGGGGCCGCGACCGGGGCGAGCTGCGGCGCGCCGGTCGGGAGCTTCAGCACGGTGCCCGCAAGCAGCGGGCCGGCCAGGCTGAGGCCGTTCTTCGCGGCGATCTGGGCCGCCGGCACGCGGGCACGCGCCGCGATCGCCGACAGGCTGTCGCCCAGCCGCACGCTGTAGGCGCCCATCGTCGCCGGCGCCGCGCTCTCGGACGGAGCGGTGGCGGTCGTCGTCGCGGCCGTCACGGTCGCGCCGGTGGACCCGCTCGGCGCCCCCGGCACGATCCCCGCGCGCTGCATCGCGGCCGCCGCCTCGGCCTCGGTCGGCACCTGGATCGTGCTGCCGAGGACCGCCACGCCGACGGGCGAGAGGCCGTTGAAGATCGCCAGCGAACGTGTCGTCAGGTTGCTCGCGGCGGCGATGGACCACAGGGTCTCGCCGGGTTGGACGGTGTGGGGCACCGCGCCCTCGGCCGCCGCGGCGGGGACGAGCGCGAGCAGGCCAGAGACGATGAGTGGAAGTCGGCGCATGGTGTCGACAGAAGTACCGGCCGCGGGCCGAAAACCCCGCAAACGCCGGTGCAGATTCCGGTCAACTCACGCCGCCCACTATCCTCGTCGGTGCCCATGCCGCCCCTCGCGATCGAGCTGTTGTGGTGGGAGGGATGCCCTTCGCATCCGCGCGCGCTGGCGGAGCTCCGCGAGGTCGTCGAGGAGCTCGGGCTCGACCCCGACGCCGTCGAGGTGCGCGAGGTCGCGACCGACGCCGACGCGGGGAACGAGGCGTTCGTCGGCTCTCCGACGATCCGGGTGAACGGCCGCGACATCCGGCCTCCGGGCGACGAGCCGACGGGCCTCACATGCCGGGTCTACCGCCGCCGCGACGGCCGGATCTCGCCGACGCCCGACCCCGCCGACGTCCGCGACGCGGTGCGCGCCGCGCTGCATCGGGAGGCGGCGTGAGCGTCGGCATCGGCGAGGCCGCCCCGGACTTCGTCCTCGCGGACACGGACGGCGACGAGCAGCAGCTGCTCGTCGGCGCCCCCGCGACCGCGATCGTCTTCACCTGCAACCACTGCCCCTACGCGCTCGCGTGGCACGACCGGCTGCTCGACGTCGCCCGCGACTACGCGCCGCGCGGCGTCCGCGTCGTCCTCGTCAACCCGAACGACGGGGAGCGCTATCCCCGCGACTCCCCCGAGGCGAGCCGCGAGCGGGTGCGCGAGGACGGCGGCTGGCCGGCGCCGTACCTCCGCGACGAGACCCAGGAGGCGGCGCGCGCCTACGGTGCGAGGACGACGCCCGACGTCTTCGTCCTCGACTCCGCCGGCATCCTCCGCTACCGGGGCGCCCCCGACGCCGATCACGACGAGCCGGCGGAGAACGCCGCATGGCTGCGCGACGCGCTCGACGCGGTGCTCGCGGGCGACCAGCCGCTCCCCGCCGAGACCGACCCCGTGGGGTGCTCGATCAAGTGGAAGCCGGACGGCTGAGTCGATGCGGATCCTCGTCATCGAGGACGAGGCCGCGATCGCGGACTTCGTCCAGCGTGGGCTGCAGGCCGAGGGCCACGCGGTTCGTTGCGCCGCCGACGGCATCGTGGGGGAGCGCGCGGCGCTCGACGACGAGGTCGACCTCGTGGTCCTCGACGTCATGCTGCCGGGCCAGGACGGGTTCTCGGTCCTGAGGGCGATCCGGCAGGCCAAGCCAGCCCTGCCCGTGATCATGCTGAGCGCCCGCGCGGGTGTGGAGGACCGGGTCGCCGGCCTCGACCACGGCGCCACCGACTACGTCACGAAGCCGTTCTCGTTCGACGAGCTCGCCGCGCGCGTGCGCGCCCACCTCCGCACGCCGCTCCAGCGGGACGCCACCACGCTCGAGGCGGCGGGCATCCGACTCAACCTGCTCTCGCGCAAGATCGTGCGCGACGGCGTCGAGGTCCACCTGTCCGCCAAGGAGTTCGACCTCCTCGCGTACTTCCTGCGCCATCCCGACCAGGCCCTGTCCCGCCAGCAGATCCTCGGCGCGGTGTGGAACTACGACTTCGATCCGGGCACGAACGTGGTCGAGGTCTACATCCGCTACCTGCGGCGGAAGCTCGCGCTGCCGGACCGCCCGGCGCCGATCGAGACGATCCGCTCGGTGGGCTACCGGCTGAACACGTCATGAGGCGGATGCACGTTCCCGGGGGCCTGCGGGCGCGGTTGACGCTCCTGTTCGCGTCCGTCGTGGTCCTGACGCTGGCCGTGGCGTTCACCGCCACGTACAGCGGAACGGGAACGGAGGTCCGCAGGCAGATCGACAACGACTTGAGCCAGGACGCGCAGACGTTCATCTCCCAGGGGATCCCGATCACCGCCACGACGCCCAAGTCCGTGGCCAAGGCGGTCACCGACTACGTCAACTCCCAGTTCGCGTTCGGGGCGGGTGCGCGCCTCTACGTCGTTCGCATCATCGGACACCGGCCGATCACGAACGAGCCGGACCTCCTGGGCCTGGCGCCGTCCGGATCGCGGGAGCGCCGCCGTGGCGCGGCCGACGCGCGCCGGCTCCTCTCCGCTCCGCTCGGTTACTCGACCGTGCAGCTCGCGCAGGCGGGCCCCGTGCGCATGTACGTGCACTCGCTCCCGAGCGCCAAGGGCGACAACGTCGGCGTCGTCGGGATCGGCGAGCCGCTCGGCGCCGTGTCGCGCGCGAAGTCCTCCGTCGCGCGCACCTTCGTCCTCACGGGGCTGATCGTCGCGGCGCTGGCGCTGGTGGTGGGCTGGCTCGTCTCGTCGGGCATCTCGCGACCGCTGCGGCGAATGGCGCGCACCGTCGCCCATATCGACGCCGGCGAGCTGCAGCACCGCGTCGGCCAGGGCGGCCCGCGCGACGAGGTCCGCACCCTCGCCGAGGCCTTCGACCGCATGCTCGACCGCCTCGAGGACGCGTTCTCGCGCCAGCGCGCGTTCGTCTCCGACGCCTCGCACGAGCTCCGCACGCCGCTGACCGTGATCCGGGGCCAGCTCGAGGTGCTGGCGCGCCAGCCCGAGGTGACCGTCGAGGACGTCGGTCGCGTCGAGCGCACGGTGCTCACCGAGATCCTGCGCATGGAGCGGCTGGTCGAGGACCTGCTCCTCCTCGCCCGCGCCGACGAGGGCGAGCTCATCCGGCCGGAGCCCCTGGAGCTCGACCCGTTCGTCACCGAGCTCTTCGACGGGCTGACGCTGACCGCGAACCGCCGCTTCGAGCTCGGAACGCTGCCCGGCGGCGTGATCTCGGCCGACGCGGACCGAATCGCGCAGGTCGTGCGCAACCTCTTCCGCAACGCGGTCGAGCACACGAGCGAGGGGGACGGCCTCGTCCGCCTGACCGTGCTGCCGAAGGGTGGCGGGGGCGTCGAGTTCGCCGTCGAGGACGACGGGCCTGGGATCCCCGTCGCCCAGCGCGACCGCGTCTTCGACCGCTTCCAGCGGACCGACACCGCCCGCGCCCGAGCCGGCGGCGGCGCGGGCCTCGGCCTCGCGATCGCCCGGGCGATCGTCGAAGCCCATCGCGGACGGATCTACGCCGGAACGTCCACGGCGGGAGGGGCGCGGGTCGCGTTCGAGCTGCCGGGCTACGCGCGCCCGCGGCCCGCGAGCCCGCGCGAGCGCGCGACCCAGCACGCCTAGTGGTCCGCGACCGTGCCCTCGAAGGGCAGGCCGCGCGCCACCCAGTCCTCGACGCCGCCGGCGAGGTTGTGCGCGTCCCAGCCCGCGGCGCGGAACGCGCGGGCCGCCATCGCCGACCGGGCGCCGACGCGGCACTGGAACACGACGACGCGGTCCTTGGGGATCGACTCCGCGTCGGACGCGAGGCGCTCGAGCTCGATGTGGCGCGACCCCGGGATGTGGCCGGCCTCGCGCTCGTAGGTCTCCCGGACGTCGATCAGGACGATGTCGTCGCGCTCGAGGCGGCCGGCGACCTCCTCGGCCGTCCATTCCTCGTTCGGGTCGGTGAAGACGTCCATCCCCCTGAACCTTACGGAGGACCTACCCCGGCTAGGCCCTGGGCCCCCGCGCCTTCGGGCCGTTCGGCGCGTCCAGCTCGACGAGCCGCCGGACGTTGGCCGCCCACGCGCACAGCAGCGGCCGCGTCGCGCGGGGATCGACGATCTCCTCGATGCCGAAGCGCTCGGCGGTGCGGAACGGGGAGCGGACGGCGTCGAGGCGCGCCTCGATCTCCGCGCGCCGCGCGACCGGGTCCTCGGCCGCCTCGAGGTCCCGCCGGTAGGCGGCCTCGAGCCCGCCCTCGATCGGCAGCGAGCCCCAGTCGCCCGAGGGCCAGGCGAGGCGAAGGAAGTGCCGGTCGGATGGGCCGTGGGCGGCGCCGGCGATGCCGTAGGCCTTGCGCACGAGCACGACCGCCCATGGGACGGAGGATTGGTAGACGGCGGCCAACGCCCGGGCGCCGCGGCGCATCGTGCCCGCCTTCTCGGCCTCGGTGCCGATCACGAACCCCGGCTGGTCGACGAGGTTGACGATCGGCAGCCGGAACTGGTCGCACAGCTCCACGAAGCGGACGACCTTGTCCGCGGCGTCGCCGGTGAGCCCGCCGCCGTAGACGTTGGGGTCAGACGCCAGCACGCCGGCCGGGTGGCCGCCGAGCCGGGCGAGCGCCGTCACCGACGAGCGCCCGAAGCGCGCGCCGAGCTCGAACACCGACCCGCGGTCGAAGACCAGCTCGAGGATCCGGCGCACCTTGTAGGGCTTGCGGCGGTCGCGGGGGACGGTCCCCAGCAGCTCGTCCTCGCGGCGGTCGGCCGGGTCGGTCGCCGCCACCAGAGGCGGCGCCTCCCACGCGCACGAGGGGAGGTAGGAGAGGAAGCAGCGGATCTGCGCGAACGCGTCCTCCTCGCTCGCGGCCTCGTTGTCGACCGCGCCGGCGCGAGCCTGGACGCGGACGCCGCCCAGCTCCTCCTTGTCGGGCGTCTCGTTCATCGCCGCGGCCACCACCGGCGGCCCGGCGACGAACAGCTGCGCGGTGCCGCTCACCGCGACCGAGAAGTGGGCCTGCACGACGCGCGCGAACCCGAGCCCGGCGACCGGCCCGAGCG
>JAOPZQ010000508.1 GCA_025964075.1 Solirubrobacterales bacterium
GAACAGCTCCATGCGCTGGAACGTGCGCCCGAGCCCGGCGCGCGCACGAGCGGACGCCGAGCGCCGCGTGATCGGGCGCCCGTCGAGCAGCAGCTCGCCGCTCTCCGGCCGGACGAGGCCGGAGCAGGCATTGAAGATCGTCGTCGTCCCCGCCCCGTTCGGCCCGATCAGCGCGGTGATGGCGCCGGTCGGCGCGCGCAGGCTCGCGCGCTCGACCGCGGTGACGCCGCCGTAGCGGACGACGAGGTCGCGCACCTCGAGGCCGCCGGCCACCGCAGCCTCGAGCCGACGCTCGGGCGGGGGCGCCTCGCTCGCGGCGCGAACCGCAGAGCGGTGGCGCGCGAACGTCGTGTCGAGACCGCGGACGAGCCACGCGGGCGGCCGGCGAGCCGCCGGCGGCACCACCGCGTAGGCGACGGCCGCGAGGCCGAAGTACAGCTGCAGCCACGAGCTCGTCGCGCCGCCCGAGACGTAGGACGGGACGAGCACGAGTGCCATCGCCGGCAGCACCGCCGACCACGGTTCCCGGCCCACCGCGATCACGACGAGCGCGAGGTAGACGAGCGACAGCAGCGGCGAGTAGGAGTCCGCCGTGACCGTGCCCTGGCCGGCGCCCACCAGCGCGCCCCCGACGGCGGCCATGAACGCCGAGAGGCCGAACACGAGCAGGCGTGTGAGGCTGGACGCCGCGCCCGTCGTCGTCAGCGCGGTCGGCGAGTCGGCCAGCGCGCGCAGCAGGCGCCCGAGCCGGCTGCGCCCGAGGGCGAGGGCGAAAGCCGTTGCGGCGGTCGCGGCGCCGAGTACGAGGTAGTAGTACGACGTGTCGGATCCGGCGAACGACGGCCGCGGGAGAGTGATCCCGGCCCCGTCGCTCCCGAACATGAAGCCCTGCGTGTAGAGCATGTAGGTGATCGCGACGCCGAAGCCGAAGGTCGCGAGCGCGAGGTAGAGCCCGGAGAGCCGGATGGCGGGAATCGCGAGCAGCGCGCCGACCGGCACCGCGACCAGGCCCGCGAGCGCCAGCGCCACGAGCCACGGCACGTGCTGGTCGACGGTGAGGTGCCCGAGCGCGACGGCGCCGATCGCCGCGAACGCGACGTGGCAGAGCGACACCTGGCCGCTCGTGCGCACGAGCAGCCCGAGCGAGAGCAGCACGATCGCCGTGCCGAGCATCGTCGTCCAGTCGGCGAGGTGGATGCCCGCGAACGCGGGCACGACGGCGAGGAACGCGAGCAGCGCGGCGCCGAGCCCGAGCCGCAGCGGCGGCGGCGACACCCACCCGGGCCCGACGCGCGGCGCGATCCGCGAGCCCTCGATCAGGCGCGAACGCGGGAAGACGAGCAGCACGACGAACAGCACGAGGAACGGCACCGCCGGCGGCACGCCGGCGAGCACGCCGGTGGTGAACCACTTCGTCGACACCGACGCGAGCACGCCGATGGCGAGGCCGCCGGCGAACGTGAGCGGCAGGCTCGTGAACGCGCCGAGCGCCGCGGCGCCGAACGCCTGGACGACGAGCAGCGTCAGCACGGTCGGGTTGAGCGGGAGCACCGGCGCCAGCAGCACGCCGGAGGCGGACGCGAACGCGACGCCGATCAGCCAGGCGAGGCGGCGAACGCGCCTCGGGCTCGTCCCCGCGAGGTCGAGGAGCGACGGGTCGTCGACGACCGCGCGCATCGCGGCGCCGGAGCGCGTCAGGCGGAAGAACAGGTACAGCCCGGCGGTCGCGGTCAGCGCGATCGCGAACGTGACGATGTCCGAGTACTGAACCGTGGTCGAGCCGATCGTCGTCCCGCCGTGCGCGAGGAAGACCGGCACGGTCCGGGTCTCGACCGCGCCGTAGATCAGGACGAGCGCGGCCGCCACACTCAGCATCACACCGACCGTGGCCGCGACCTGGACGGCGAGCGCCGCCCCGGTCAGCGACCGCGCGAGCGCTTCGAAGGCGAGGGCCACGAGCGGCCCGACGACGAACACGGCGACGGCGGCCGCCAGCGGCCATGGGAGGTGGTCCGAGACGTGGAGCGCGTAGAAGACGTAGGCCGCGACCGTGGCCAGCGCTCCGTGCGCGAAGTTGAAGACGCCGGAGGTCTTGTAGGTCAGGACGAGCCCGACGGCGGCCAGGCCATACACGCATCCGGTCACGAGACCGGCGATCAGGAACGGCGTCACGGGACTCTCCTCGGTCGAGGCGCATCCCGTGCCAGCATCTTGCGGGCGGGGCCATGGGCGCGAAACCCACCCGCGCCGGACCGTCGTCCCGCGAACGGGGGAGGCGGTCTCACCTTTGGACGGACGTACCGCTTCCCGCACCGACCTAGCGTTCGTCGTACCGTCAGCCAGGAGGAGAGGCAACCCCATGGGAAAGCTCGACGGTCACTGTCTCTGCGGAGAAGTGACCTACACCGTCGCCAACGAGGACCCGGTCATCACCGGGATCTGCCACTGCACCGAGTGCCGCCGCCAGTCGGGGGCGGCCTGGTCGATCGTCGTCGCGGTGAGCCGCGACGAGATCGAGATCACCGGCGACTCGCTGAGGACGTTCGACACGATCGGCGACGACACGCGCGTGCCGGTCCACCGTCAGTTCTGCGGCAACTGCGGCTCCCCGATCGTGAGCCTGGCCGAATGGGCGCCCGAGCTGGCGTTCATCAAGGCCGGCACCCTCGAGGACGCGTCGTGGCTGGAGCCGGAGCTCGAGGCATGGTGCGAGTCCGCGCTGCCCTGGGCACTCGACACCTCCCGCGAGGACCGCGGCTACTTCCCCCGCGGACTCGACACCGAAGGCGCCGATGAGCCGAGCGAGGTGCAGCCCGTTTCCTCCTGACGGGGGAGCGGGATCCTCCGGGGGTGCCTTGAGCGCCGGGGCCCCCTCTCGCAAGCTGGTGGGGCGATGACCGCTCCCTTCAGCACCATCGAAGAGGCCCTCGACGAGCTGCGGGCCGGACGCATGATCGTGGTGTGCGACGACGAGGAGCGCGAGAACGAGGGAGACCTCACCCTCCCGGCCCAGTTCGTCACGCCGGAGACCATCAACTTCATGGCCATCCACGGACGCGGGCTCATCTGCCTGGCGCTCACGCCCGAGCGCTGCGACCACCTCGGTCTCGAGCTGATGACCGCGAAGAACGAGTCCGCGTACGAGACCGCGTTCACCGTCTCGATCGAGGCGCGCACGGGCGTCACCACCGGCATCTCGGCGGCTGACCGCTCGCGCACCGTCCAGACGGCGATCGACCCGACCTCGACCGCGGCCGATCTCGTTCAGCCGGGGCACATGTTCCCGCTCAAGGCCAAGCCCGGCGGCGTGCTCGAGCGGGCGGGCCAGACGGAGGCGGCCGTCGACCTCGCGCGGCTCGCCGGTCTCGTGCCCGCCGGCGTGATCTGCGAGGTGATGAACGAGGACGGCACGATGGCGCGGGTCCCCGACCTCGCCCGGATGTGCGCCGAGCACGACCTGAAGATGGTCACCGTCGCCGACCTGATCGCCTACCGCCGGCGGACCGAGCGGCTCGTCGAGCGCGTCGTCGAGACGACGCTGCCGACCCGGTTCGGGGACTTCCGCGCCGTCGGCTACCGCGAGCTCGACGGCGGCGCCCAGCACGTCGCGCTGGTGAAGGGCGACGTGGCCGCCGCTTCCGACGTGCTCGTGCGCGTCCACTCCGCCTGCCTGACCGGCGACGTCTTCGGCTCGGAGCGCTGCGACTGCGGCGGCCAGCTCGACGAGGCCATGCAGCGCATCGCCGACGCGGGCCGCGGAGTGCTCCTCTACCTCGCGCAGGAGGGTCGCGGCATCGGGCTGCTCAACAAGCTGCGCGCCTACGGCTTGCAGGACGAGGGCCTCGATACGGTCGATGCGAACCTCGAGCTCGGCCTGCCCGTCGATCTGCGCGACTACGGGATCGGCGCGCAGATCCTCGTCGACCTCGGGCTCAGCTCGGTGCGGCTGCTCACCAACAACCCGAAGAAGATCGTCGGGCTCGAGGGCTATGGCCTCGTCGTCGTCGACCAGGTGCCGATCGACCAACCTCCGGGCGAGCACAACCTCGCCTACCTCCAGACCAAGGCGCGCCGGCTGGGCCATCTGCTCGACCCGAAGGTGATGGCGGGATGACTACGGCACAGGTCTCCGCGACCGAGTTCGCCGACCTGATGGCGGAGCTCCCGGCGGGCGTCGGCGTCATCACGACGCCGGGACCGGACGGCCCGATGGGCCTCGCCGTGACGTCGCTCACCGCCTACACGGCCGATCCTCCGTCGATCATGGCCTCGGTGGCGCACAGCTCCCGGTGCTACCGGCATCTGCTCGGCGCCGAGCGCTTCGGCGTGCACCTGCTGCACAACGGCCAGGAGCCGATCGCGAAGGTGTTCGCGAGCAAGGCCGACGACAAGTTCGCCGAGCTCGAGTGGTCGTGGGACGCGGACGTGCCCCGCGTGCACGAGACGCTCGCGTACATGCGCTGCCGTCGGGAGGCCGCCTTCACCCATCTCGACCACACCGTGCTGATCGGCGTGATCGAGCACGTCCGGCGCGCCGAAGGCGCCGAGGCGATGCTCTATCTGCGCCGGCGCTTCAAGTGGCGAATCTCATAGGCGCCCGCCGGCGCTCGATGACGTCGGCGACGTCGCCGACCAGCGACTCGAGCTCATCGACCGAGTCGGCGGCCACCCCGCGCTCGGCGAGCGCGTCGAGCTCCGCCGTCGCCGCGCCATCACCGGCGCCGAGCTCGACGCGGAGCAGCTCGACCGCGCCACGCACCTGAACCGCCGCCGCCCGCAGGCGATCGTGGTCGAGGTCGATGTAGGCGCGCAGCAGGACGTCCTCGGCCTCGAGCAGCGTTGTGCGACCCGACAGCACGTCGGCGGTCGTCTCGGTCGGGGCGAGGCGCTCCTCGCGCTGCGCGCTGGCGCCGGCGGGTGGCGGCAGGACGATCGCGCGGTCCCACGCCCCCGCCGTGACGTCGTCGCTCGTCCCGTACCCGACCCGCACGCGACGGGCGTCACGCCGGCCGACCTCGGTGACGTAGGGATCGCGCGCGCCGGCGCGGTAGGCCCGCACCGCGCGGTTCAGGACCTCCAGGCTCTCGCGCACGAGCTCGTCCTGCCGGTCCTCGGACGCCGCGACGGCGTCGAGCATCCGCGCGGCGGCGGCCTCGTCGTCGAACGGCTCGGTGGCGCGCACGAACGTCGCCAGGAGCAGCGGGACCTCACTCCCCTCGACCTCCGAGGAGCGCTCGTCGCGCGCGCGGCGGCGCAGCCCCTTCCGCACCGGCGCGGCCGAGAGCACCGTGATCGCGAGCACGTCGGCGGTGCCGGGCTTCATCGTCACGCCGACCAGCGTCTCCCGCGTCGGCAGGTCATCGCTCCGCAGCGCCGCGCCGTGCTCGTCGGCGTGGGCTTCGTTCACGACGACGTAGCTCCCCGCGTGCGGACCGATCGCGTGAGTGAACTCGAACTGGACGAAGGCGAAGCGCGGTCCCGCGGGCACCGTCGGATGATACGAGCCGCGGTTGCGCCGGAGCGTCCCCCCGTGGTGGCAGAGATATCCACCCTCGTGAGCAAGAGGTACCCCCTTGTGCCGTCGTACCATCCCGGTGCGGGAGAGCGGTCACTTCTGGTGGCCGCAAGACAGGGAGTGGAGAGGATATGAAGATCGGCGGGCTGAGTCGCGACAAGGGCGGCGGCATCGTGCGGCTCGCGGAGCCGGACGAGATCGGGACGTCGGGGTTCCCCGACCCGGAGACCCGGGAGCTGCTCGATCGCGCCAGCGAGTTCGAGTACCACGAGGGCGCGCTCGAGTTCCAGGAGGATCAGCCGGGCGAGTTCTGGTCGATCCGCTGCAACGACGTGTACAAGTGCTTCGGCCGCCACCAGGTGCTCGACGGGCTCGACCTGGGGATTCCCGAAGGCATGATCACCGTCGTCCTCGGCCCCTCCGGAACCGGCAAGAGCGTCCTGATCAAGCACCTGATCGGACTGCTCTTCCCCGACGCCGGCAACATCGTCGTGCACGGCGAGTCCGTGTCCGACCTGCGGATGTCGGAGCTGCTCGCGCTGCGCCGGAAGTTCGGGATCCTGTTCCAGGACGGTGCGCTGTTCGGCTCGATGAACGTGTTCGACAACACCGCGTTTCCCCTCCGTCAGAACAGCGACCTCCCCGAGTCGAAGATCGGCGAGGTCGTGCACGCCCGCCTCGCCGAGGTCGGCCTGAGCGGCGCCGAGGAGGCCATGCCCAGCGAGCTCTCCGGCGGGATGCGCAAGCGCGCCGGGTTCGCGCGGGCCCTGGTCTCGGAGCCCGAGATCGTCGTCTTCGACGAGCCGGACTCCGGCCTCGATCCGGTCCGGACGTCCCTGCTCTGCGACCTGATCCGGAGCATGCACGCGCGTCACGGCGGCACCTACATCGTGATCACGCACGACATCGCGTCGATGCGGCAGATCGGCGAGTACATCGGCGTGCTCTGGAAGGGCCGCATCGTCCAGGCCGGAAGTCGCGACGATATGTTCGAGTCCGAGAACCCGTTCGTACGCCAGTTCCTGAATCGCGAGTCCGACGGCCCCCTGGGGATGGACTAGCGCCTCCTCGACGCGTCGAGGCGAGGCGGCGACGACATGCGGGGACGTGGGCTGACGCTGGCGGTGTCCGTGGCGATGTGCACCGGTGGCTTCATGGTCGCCGTGCGGCCGGCTTCGGCGGAGAAGCGCACGATCACGGTGACGTTGCTCGGCGGCGGCCATCTGACGTTGACGGTGGACGTGCCGCCGGGCACGCCGCTGGATCAGATCAAGCTGCCGAGCATCCATCTCCCGATCATCGGGATCTCGGAGAGTGGCCCGCCGCCTCCGCCGGCGACGACCGCGCCGGCGACGCCGACTCCGGCACAGCCGGCGGCACCGTCGCCGACGCCGGTCAAGACCGCGCCGGCGACGCGGCAGCGCTCGAGCGGGACGCGCAAGCGCCGGAGCGTGATCCATGTCGCGACGCCCGCGACGCCCGGCGCCGGCCAGCCGACCGCGGGCGTGCGCGTAAAGCCCCCGGCGGCGCGCACTCCGCAGGGGGCGCCGACGCCGGCGAATCCGACGTTCTCGTTGGCGACGCCGGGGCCGGCGGCGATCGGGGTGCCGAACTTCTTCATCGAGCAGTTTCGGATTCCGCCGTTCCTGCTGCCGA
>JAOPZQ010000536.1 GCA_025964075.1 Solirubrobacterales bacterium
GGCGACCGGGCCACGGCCGACGACTTCCGCGCGGTCGCGCCGCCGGTCCTCTCCTTCGCCGCGGGGAGGCGGCGATGAGCGTCGCGTCGGCAACCGCCTGCGAACGTACCGCGGGCGCTCGCGAACTCCCCATCTGCCGGCCGCTCACGATAAGGTGCCGCCCGCGATGGCCGTGCTGCTGTTCATCCTCCTGTGGGTCCTCGTCGCGCTCGCCATCTTCTTCGTGGCCGCGCGCGGTGGGCCGCGCGGCGCGCGCGCCACCCTGCAGACCCAATCGCACGCCGGCCGGCGGGTCGCGGCGGTGCTCTTCGCGATCCTGTACCTCGGGCTCGGGGTCGCGGTGCCGCTAGTGCTGCTGATCGGCGCCCATCACAACGCGAATGCCCAGATCAACGGGGTGCGGCTGAGCGCCGACGCCAAGAAGGGGCGCAAGATCTTCGGCGACGTGTGCGGCGCCTGCCACACGCTCTCGGAGGCCAACGCGGTGGGCAAGGTGGGGCCCGATCTGGACCAGCTGAAGCCGACGAAGCAGCTGCTGCAGAGCGCGATCGTGCAGGGGCGCCAGCGGGGCAACGGGACGATGCCCGCCAACCTCCTGCCCGATCCGAACGACCAGCGGGCCGTGGTCGACTTCGTCTACGAGGTCACCCACCCCGCGCCGGCCACCCCGGGCAAGTAGCGGCCCGGGGTAAGGCGCACCTGTGATGGGGTAGGAGGCGGGAGTGGACCCCGATCACGCACGCGAGCTGCTGGCGCGGGAGCGCAAGCGACTGGAGAAGGCGCTCGCACAGCTCGGCCCCGAGGAGGACGACGAGCTCTCGCACGTCGACCAGCACCTGGCCGACGAAGGGACCGAGCTCACCCAGCGTGAGACCGACGAGGGCCTCGCCGAGCAGCTGCAGGACGAGCTCGCCGCGCTCGAGCGGGCCGAGCAGCGGCTGCGGGAGGGGACGTACGGTATCTCGGTCGAGAGCGGCGAGCCGATCCCGGACGCGCGGATCGAGCTCGTGCCCTGGGCCGAGCGGACGGCCGAGGAGCAGGCGCGCTACGAGCGCGGCGGCTGAGCCGCCGCCTCGCTCCGCTTCGCCGCCCGCTCCGGCCGGTCGCACCCCGCGGTCCGTGCTCTGACCACGACATCCCGCATGCTCCGAGAAAGTCGCTGCTAGCGGCGAAGTTCCGTCCGACGCACGCTGGTACGATGGCGCGCGACATCCGCTGAATCCTCGTTCGAAGGCCACTAGGGCCGGAGCGCGGGGAGCGGGGGACCCATCAGTTGGGGCGAATCGCCCAGTTTGCGTAGCGCCGCTCTTTCGGCGCGAGCCCGACAGCTAACCCCGTAGGCCTGAGAAAGAGGACCAATACGTCATGTCGAGAGCCGCCTCTCCCGAGCTGTGGGACGACGCCGAGCTGTGGACGGTTCCCAGCCGGGGCCGTGCCGCTGCAGCCGACGCTCAACCTCGCCGCGAGGCCGTCCACGACACCGAGGACTGGCGGCTCGTCACGCCCCCTCCCGGGACGCGGCGCACCGTCGTCATCCGCGGACAGGTGGCCCCGCCCCGCCGCGTCACCGACCGCCGTCGCCCGGCGCGGCGCCCGCACGAGCGCCTCGGCGCCCGCCCCGACCGCGCGGCCCAGTGGGCCGTGCTCATGGGGCTCTTCCTGATCGTCGTCGCGGCGATGACCGGGCACGTCCTCTAGCGTCGTGATTCCCAAATTCGGGGGCAGCTTCGCGACGTCTGGACGCGCGAGACGCCACCCGCTCGCACTCACGCACCACCAGTGCTGTCGGGGCGACGGGCGGCGTCAGATCACGCCCAGCCGCGCGCGAAGCTGAACCCGAGTTTCCGGATACGACACGAGCGCCAGCCCAAATGCCACCACGGCCGGGTGGCCCGCGATCGCCGCCCTCGAGGCCGCGTCGACGGGCTGCGCGAGCTCTGGCTCGCCCTGGACCGCCACCGGTCTGGCGAGGACGGCTTGGGGCCGATCCAAGGGAACGGAAGACGGCCATCGCGCCTCTGTCGAGGAAATGCGTTGCGCGTAGGCCGATCCCAACCTACACTTATGAAGCGTAAGCGGCGCTCTCCCACCCCAAGCGTCCCCCAACAGGTGGCCCCTATGAAAATCCCGATGAGCAGGTTCCAGATCCACGACGACTTGACCGCGCCGGAGGGCTCGGTGCCGGTTCTCCGCGGCGCCCTCGCCACCGGCGGTCAGCTGCCGAACTTCATCGGCGTGCTGGCGGGCGCGCCGGCGGTGCTGCGCGGCTACGCGCGGTTCCGCTCGGAGCTCCGGCACGGCAAGCTGTCCCTTCCGACGCTCGAGCGCATCTCGATCGCGGTCTCCGAGCACTACTCCTCCGAGCCGGGCAAGCAGACGCACGTCCGCGCGGCGCGCGCGGCCGGGCTCGGGCTCGACGAGATCTCGCTGGCCCGGGAGTTCGACTCCTCCGACCCCAAGGAGGCGGCGCTGCTGCACTACCTGCAGGCGCTGCTCGACCAGGCTGGCCGCCCGCCGATGCACCTCCACGAGGAGGCTCGCGAAGCCGGCTGGGGCGACGAGGAGATCCTCGAGGCGATCGCGTACATGTCGCTCGAGAGCTTCACGGCTCTCGTCAATGTCGCGGGCGAGGTCCCGGTCGACGGCTCCATCGAGGAGTCGCGGGTCCTCAAGGCCGCCTGATCGGGGTCCATGCCTCCGGCCGCCCGACTGATCCACGCTCCCCCGGCCCCCGGGCCGGGGGCCGCGGCCCCTCTGCACGCGAGCCCGGGCGCCGGCGACTGCCCGCCGTGCTGCCCCTACTACCACGAGGCGGTCGAGCTCATCGGCAAGCGCTGGACCGGCGCGATCCTGCGGGTGCTCCTGAACCGCGGAATGCGGTTCTCGGAGATCGCGCAGGCCGTCCCCGAGCTGTCCGACCGCCTGCTCTCCGAGCGGATGAAGGAGCTCGAGGCGCGCGGCGTCGTTTCCCGCCTCGTCGACCCGGGGCCGCCGATCCGGGTCGAGTACACGCTCTCCTCGATGGGACGCGACCTCGAGCCCGCGCTGGCCGAGATCGAGGAGTGGGCGCAGCGCTGGCTTGCCCCCCGGTCGAGGCGGCGTCCCTGAGCCGCCACGCGGAGCCCGACCTGCTCGGTTCGCGCGTCCGGCTCCGTCCGCTGACGGTCGCCGACGCGCTGCCGCTGCTCGAGCTCCGCCGCAGGAACGCCGGCTACCTGGGCCCGCGCGAGCCCCGCCGCGGCCCGGACTACCTCACGCTCGCGGCCCAGGAGAGCGAGCTGCGCGAGGTCGCCGCCAACCGCGTGGCGGACCGCGGCTACGCGTTCGGGATCGTCCACGGCGACGACCTCATCGGCCGGATCGCGCTCAACAACATCGTCCGCGGCGTGTTCCAGAACGCCTACCTCGGCTACTTCGTGGGGCATGACCACAACCGCCGGGGATTCGCGACCGAGGCGGTCGAGGTCATCGTCGCGCACGGATTCGAGGCGCTGGGGCTCCACCGCGTCCAAGCCGCGGTGATGCTCGACAACGCGGCGTCGATGCGCGTCCTCGCCAAGGCGGGGTTCCGTCGGGAGGGCATCGCGCGGCGCTATCTCCAGATCGACGGCACGTGGGTCGACCACGTGCTGTTCGCCACGACCGTCGAGGATCAGCGGCCCTCGACTGGGCGGCCAGGCCGGAAGGCCCGGCCGGACACCCACCCGGCCGCGCGGATCATCTAGGGTTCGCCGCTCTGAGGCCGCCCCTCGCGGGTGGGGGAGACCCGAACGACAAGGAGCCGCGGTGGCCGAGGCGCCCAAGACCCCGGAGGACATCAAGGCGTTCGCCAAAGAGCGCGACATTCGCTTCATCCGCCTGTGGTTCACCGACATCCTGGGCCAGCTCAAGGCGTTCTCGATCAACGCGGACGACCTCGACGACGCGTTCGAGGGCGGCATGGGGTTCGACGGCTCCTCGATCACGGGGTTCAACCCGATCGAGGAGTCGGACATGATCGCCCAGCCCGACCCGAGCACGTTCGCGGTGCTCCCGTGGCGCCCGCAGGAGAGCGGCGTCGCGCGCATGTTCTGCGACGTCCTCACGCCGGAGCGCACGCCGTACGAGGGCGACCCGCGTCACGTCCTGCGCCGGGCGCTCGAGCGGGCGAGCGGGATGGGCTTCGACCACTACTTCGTCGGCCCCGAGCTCGAGTACTTCTACTTCCGCGACTCGAAGACCACCGAGGTCCTCGACGAGGGCGGCTACTTCGACCTGACCACCCTGGACGCGGGCTCGGACGTGCGCCGCGAGACCGT
>JAOPZQ010000539.1 GCA_025964075.1 Solirubrobacterales bacterium
CGCTCGGTCACCGTCTCAGGTCTCAGCGTCCCGAACTCTGCGGACTGGATCGGCCGGGTTGTATTGCAAGACGCCGCCGGGAACGCCAGCATCAGTGCGTCCGACCAGTCTGCCCACCTCCGCTTCGACCCCGACCCCCCGACGGTCTCCATCGCCGGCCTGGACCCGCAGGATCCGGGGCGCCTCGCAGCATCGGCACACGACTCCGTCTCCGGCGTCAACGACGGCGAGATTCAGCTTGCTCCGCACGGGACGAACAGGTGGCGGGCGATGCCGACGTCCGTCGGCCGGAGCGTTCTCGTCGCCGACGTCGACGACACCACCCTTCCCCGCGGCCTCTACGACGAGCGCGCGTGGGTCAAGGATGCCGCCGGCAACGTCTCGATGGACACCAAGACCTCGGCGGTGCCCATCCCCTTCCGGTTCGAGAGCCGGCTGACCGCGGGATTCGCCGTCAAGCGGACGGTGAAGAAGGGTCGTCGGCGGATCACCCGCCTACGGCTCGTCGGCTCGCGCAAGGTCCGTTACAACCACGATGCCGACGTCCGCGGGCGGCTCGTGACGCCGGACGGCCAGCCGCTCGCGAACGCGCGGGTGATCGTGAGCGCGACGCCGGCGGCGACCGGGGCGCAGCCTGAAGCCGTCGGCGCGGTCACGACCGACAAGGACGGCGTGTTCGCCTACCGGACCACGGCCCGCGAGAGCCGGCAGCTCACATTCGCCTACGAGGGGAACAGCATCCGGCAACCGGCGCGGGCCACCGTGACGCTGACCGTCCCGGCCAGCTCCACCATCCACGTGAGCCGCCATTCGCTGCTCAACGGCGACACCGTGCTCTTCCGGGGCCGACTGCGCGGCGATCGCGTCCCGCCGGGAGGCAAGCTCGTCGCGCTCGAGGCGTGGGTTCGCGGTCTCTGGCAGCCGATCGCGAACGTCCGCACGGACGCTCGGGGGCGGTGGCACGCGGCGCACACGTTCACCACCGTCGCCGGCCGCGCGCGCTTCCGCTTCCGCCTGGCGATCCCCCGCGACGCCCTCTATCCTTACGCAGCGGGGTCCTCACGCCCCGTAAACGTCGTCGTTGAGGGCCTCTGAGCAGGCCATGGCAAATTCTCATGGCCGTGGTGATCCGGTCGCGAGTTCAGACGCGGCAACGCACGCCGTCGCCGATCTCGAGGGCATCGCGGTGATGCCGTTGCCCGACTCGTGTCGGCGTCGGCCCCGCTGAGCCCCGCTCAGCCGCCGGCCATCGCCGGCAGGATCACGAGCGTGTCGCCCTCGCCGACGCCGGTGTCGAGGCCGCCCAGCACGCGGACGTCCTCGTCGTTGAGGTAGACGTTGACGTAGCGGTTGAGCTGGCCGTCGGCGGAGAACAGCTGCGACTCGGTCTGCGGGTGCTGGGCGGCGAGGGCGCGGAGGACGTCGCCGACGTTGGCGCCCTCGGCGGCGACTTCCTTCTCGCCGCCGGTGGACGGGCGCAGCACGGGTGGGATCTTCACGGTGGCCATGAGCGGAGCGGAACCCTAACCGACTAGCCGGCCGCGGCGCAGAACGCCTCGTAGTCCGGGAAGACGCCCATCTCCTCGTCGGTGATCGACGAGGGGTCACGGGAGCAGATGGGGCACTCGGGGTCGCGCCGGACCTTGAGCTCGGTGAAGGTGGCGCCGAGGGCCTCGTAGAGGAGGAGGCGGCCGACGAGCGGCTCGCCCTCGCCGAGAATCAGCTTCACGACCTCGGTCGCCTGAAGAAGGCCCATGGTGCCCGGCAGGACGCCGAGCACGCCGTTGGCGCCGCAGCTCGGGGCGAGCTCGGCCGGCGGGGGCTCCGGGTAGAGGCAGCGGTAGCACGGACCCTCGTAGGGGGCGAACACCGCGAGCTGCCCGTCGAACCCGAGGATCGAGGCGGAGACGACGGGGATCTGCAGGCGGACGGTCGCGTCGTTCAGCAGGTAGCGCGTGGGGAAGTTGTCGAGGCCGTCGACGACGATGTCCCAGCCGTACTCGAGGATCTCCATGATGTTCGAGGAGTCCAGGCGGATCGGGTACTTGACGACGTTGACGTCGGGGTTGAACGCGTTGATCGACACCTCGGCCGAGTCGACCTTGGGGACGCCGACGCGGTCGGTCGTGTGGATGACCTGGCGCTGGAGGTTCGAGAGGTCGACCGCGTCGTTGTCGACGATGCCGAGCGTGCCGACGCCGGCCGCGGCCAGGTAGAGCGCGGTCGGCGAGCCGAGGCCGCCGGCGCCGAGGAGGAGGACCTTGGCGTCGAGGAGCTTCTGCTGGCCCTCGGCGCCGACCTCGGGAAGCAGGAGGTGGCGCGAGTAGCGCTCGCGCTGCTCGGCGGTCAGGGTGCGCGGTACCTCGACGTCATAACCGCGGTCCTTCCACAGCGTGATGCCGCCGGTCATCGACTCGACGTTCGAGTATCCGAGGTCCTCGACCAGCGTCCGCGCGGCGTAGGCCGAACGGTTGCCGGAGGCGCAGTAGAGGATGAGATGGGCGTCGCGGTCGGACGTCACGCCCTCGATCCGGGACTCCAGGTAGCCGCGCGGCACGTGGCGAGCGCCGGGCAGGTGACCCTGGGCGAACTCCTCCGTCTCGCGCACATCGACAACGACGGCGCCGTTCCCGAGCTGCTCCCGGACGTCGGAGGGGTCAACCTCCGTGATGCGGCTCTTGATATCGCGCAGGAGCTCCGCGCTGGTGGGGCTCATCGGGCAATTCTCCTGAACTTCGGTCGGAATCTCACGCTTCAGAAAGTGTAGCGAGGTCCGCCGGCGGAGAAGGGCGACCCGATCCTCAAGGACGGCGGGCGATCCGTCGAAGTGAATCGGGGCGCCCCCATCGTGGGGACGCCCCGAATTCTAGGCCCGTCGCTTCGCGTGCAAACCCCACCTATCCGTGTGCTGTCGGAAAAGATCGAGGCCGCGTCCGAGATGAGTATCGGCCGGCCCAGCCGCCCCACCAATGGGGTCGAGACCCCATTCCGCAGGCCTGGGCGCTTCGCCCTGCGCTCGCTGCTCGCGCAGGTGCTGGCCGTGAACGTCCTCCTCGTCTGCGCGACGGTGCTCGTGGCCGCCGTCGCCGTCGACCTCCACACCCGGGAGATCTCGCGGGCGCGCGAAGGGCTCGTCCTCGCCGGAGCCCTGCTCGCCACTCTCCTCGCGAACTGGATGCTGCTGCGCCGTCGCTTCCAGCCGCTCGAGTCGGTGATCGAGCGCATGGAGCACGCCGACCTCAGCAACCCCTCGGACCGCGCCGCCGGGTCGCGCGGCGACAGCCGCGAGGTCGCGCGGCTCACGGCCTCCTTCGATCGCATGCTGACGCGGCTGGAGCTCGAGCGCCGCGAGGCCGGCAACGCCGCGATCCGGGCCCAGGAGCGCGAGCGCCAGCGCGTGGCGCGCGATCTGCACGACGAGGTCAACCAGGCGCTCACCGCGGTGCTGCTCCGGCTCGAGGCGACCGCCCAGACCGCCCCGCCCGAGCTCGCGAAGGAGCTGCGGGGCACGAAGGCCCTGACCCAGCAGGCGATGGAGCAGCTCCTCTCGCTCGCCCGCCAGCTCCGGCCGGCGGTGCTCGACGACCACGGCCTGATCGCCGCGCTCCAGACGCAGGTGCGCGACTTCGGCGAGCAGACCGGGATCGTGGCCTCGTTCAGCCGTCGCGGCGCGCTCGTGCCGCTCACGCCCGAGCAGCAGCTCGCGATGTACCGCGTGACCCAGGAGAGCCTCTCCAACATCGCCCAGCACGCGGGAGCGGGGCGCGTCGACGTGGAGCTCTCGTTCGTGGGGAGCACGACGCTGACGATCACCGACGACGGCCGCGGGTTCGAACGCGGACGCGACGGTGGCCTTGGTCTCACCGGCATGCGCGAGCGCGCGCTCCAGGCCGAGGGCCACCTCTCGATCTATTCGACCGACGGCGGGGGCACCCGCGTGGAGCTCCGCATATGAGGATCCTGATCGCCGACGACCACGGGATCGTGCGCTCGGGGATCCGGCTGCTGCTGGAGCGCCAGCCCGGGCTCGAGGTCGTCGCCGAGGCGCGCGACGGCGTCGACGCGCTCGAGCAGACGCTCGCCTGCGCGCCCGACCTCTGCGTCCTCGACGTCGCGATGCCGCGGATGACGGGGCTCCAGGCCGCGCGGCAGATCAAGGCCCACCGGCCGGAGACGCACGTGCTGATGCTCTCGATGCACGACGACGAGCGCTACGTGTTCGAGGCGCTCGAGGCCGGGGCCAGCGGCTACGTGCTCAAGCGCGAGGCCGACCACGAGCTCGTCGCCGCCGTCCGCGCCGTCGGCCGGGGCGAGGCGTTCCTGACGAACGCCGCCGAGCGCTCGCTCGTGCGCCAATGGATGAAGGAGGGCGGCAGCGGCCCGCGCGAGCCGCTCACGCGGCGTGAGGAGGAGGTCGTGAAGCTGATCGCCGAGGCCCACACGAACGTCCAGATCGCCGAGATCCTTCATTTGAGCGAGAAGACCGTCGAGTCCCACCGCGGGAACCTGCTGCGCAAGCTCGGTATGCGCGACCGGGTCGAGCTCGTGCGCTACGCGATCCGCCGCGGCCTCGTGGAACCCTGAGCCGCTGACTAACCTCCGGGGCGTATGCCCGCCCGGCTGCGGATCGTCGTGCTCGTGTGCGCCACGCTCGTCGTGGCCGCGCTCGCGCTCACCGTGCTGCTCGCGCGGCCGTCCGGGAGCGACGCCGGCCCCGGCCTGCAGGGCGCGCTGTTCCCCCCGGGCATCAAGCCCGCGCGCTTCACGCTGACCGAGGTGGGCGGGAAGCCATTCGACGCGCAGACCCTTCGCGGGCGTGTGGCGGTCGTGACCTTCGTCTACTCGACCTGCCAGGACACCTGCCCGCTCACGGCCGAGCAGATCCGCGGGGCGCTCGACCAGCTCGGGCATCGGGTGCCGGTGATCGCGGTGAGCGTGAAGCCCGACCAGGACACGCCGTTCCACGTGCACCGCTTCCTCGTCGAGCACCGCCTTCTCGGCCGCATGACCTATCTGACGGGGACACGCGCGCAGCTCGCGCGCGTATGGAAGCAGTTCGCGGTCGCGCCCGACCGAACGAACTCACCGCATTCGGTGGACACCGTCGTGCTCGACCGCCAGGGGCGTCAGCGCGTCGGCTTCGACGTGAACGACCTCCGCCCCGAGGATCTCGCGCACGACATCAGCGCGCTGGAGCGCGAGAACTAAACGAGCCGGCGCAGGAACGCGAGGAGGCCGCGGCGGGCGCGGCGACGACGGCTCGGCGGCCGCTGGTGCCGGCAC
>JAOPZQ010000588.1 GCA_025964075.1 Solirubrobacterales bacterium
GCAGCGCGGGTGAAAGCGGCAGCCCGACGGCGGGTTGCGCGGGTCCGGCACGTCGCCGGCGACCGCAGGCGCCGGCGCCGCCGCGCCGTGCACGTGCGGCACGCTGTCCAGCAGCGCGCGTGTATAGGGGTGGCGCGGGCCCTGCACGAGGGCCGGCCACGGCGCGCGCTCGACGATCTGGCCGAGGTAGACGACGATCACGTCCGTGCAGAGGTAGCTGATGACCGCGAGGTCGTGCGAGATGCAGACGTACGTCAGCCCCAGCTCGCTGCGCAGGTCCCGCAGCAGGTTGAGCACGGCCGCCTGCACCGACACGTCGAGCGCGGAGGTCACCTCGTCGAGGATCACCAGCCGTGGGCGGGCGGCGAGCGCCCGGGCGATGCCCACGCGCTGCAGCTGCCCCCCGCTGAGTTCGTGCGGGTAGCGATCGGCCAGTCCCACGCCCAGGGTGACCTGGTCCAGGAGCGCCGCCACGCTCAGCTTGCCGGCCGCGGAGCTCGCCCGCCGCTCGTGCAACCCGATCGCCTCACGCAGGCTCGCGCCGATCGTCCGCCGCGGATGCAGCGTGGCGAACGGGTCCTGGAAGACCATCTGCACCGACTCCCGGATGTGGCGCAGGTCGGCGCCCCTCGCGTTGGTGATGTCGCGATCGCCGAGGGTGATCCGACCGCCGGCGCTCGGCACGAGCTGGACGACCGCGCGTGCGATCGTCGACTTGCCCGACCCGGACTCGCCGACGATGCCCAGCGACGTGCCCTCCCGAACCGCGAAGGAGACGCCGTCGACCGCCATGAGGGAACCACCCCCGCGGCCGTAGCGGACGTGGAGGTCGTCGACGTCCAGCAGCGTCACGCGGCCGTCTCCGCTTCGAGCGCCACGAAGCAGGCGACGCTGTCCTCGTCGCTGACGGCGGTCAGAGCCGGCACCGCCGCACGGCATCCGTCCCGCACGAGCGGGCAGCGGTCGGCGAAGGCGCAGCCGGGCGTCTCCTCGCCCGGGGCCGGCGGCCGGCCGCCGATCGCCTCGATCTCGCTGGGCCGGCCGTCGGTCGTGACCTCGAGGATCGAGCCCAGCAGTCCGCGCGTGTAGGGATGCAGCGGGGCGCCGAGAACCCGCTCGCGAGGCCCCGATTCGACGATCGCGCCGTGGTACATGACGACGATCCGCTCGCAGAGCTGGTTGACCACGCCGAGGTCGTGGGAGATGAGCACGATCGAAGTGCCCTCCTGCTTGACCTCCTGCAGCACGGCGAGCACCTGCGCCTGCACGGTCACGTCGAGCGCGGTCGTCGGCTCGTCGGCGACGAGCAGACGGGGCCGCGGCATCAGCCCCATCGCGATCATGACTCGCTGCTGCATGCCTCCCGAGAACTGGTGCGGGTAGCGGCGCAGCGCCCGTCTCGCGTCGCCGATGCGCACCTGCGAGAGCCGCTTCTCCGCCTGCTCGAGCGCCGCGACTCTGCTCAGGCCGCCGTGTCGCCGGACGCCGTCGATGAGCTGGCCGCCGATCGTCGCCGCCGGGTTCATCGAGGACGTCGGGTCCTGGAAGATCATCGCGAGCGTGGTGCCGAACACGCGCTCCCGCTCGCCCTTGGGCACCGAGAGGACGTCGATGCCGTCGAGCTCCAGGCGGCCGAAGCTCGCGCGCAGCGGGTGCGGCACGAGCTGCGCCAGCGACAACGCGGTGAGCGTCTTGCCGCTCCCGGTCTCCCCGACGATGCCGAGGGCCTGCCCGGGGGCGAGCGTCAGCGAGACGTCGCGCACCAGCCGCCGGTCGCCGCCGCGGTCCGGGACGACCACGTCGAGGTGCTCCACGCGCAGGACGCCGTCCGCCGGCGCCTCGTCCCGGGCGAGCACCGCATGGGCGATCGCGCTCGCCGCGGCGCGCGGCCCGCGACCGCGTACGCGACCCGAGGAGGACCACAGCCGAGGGTTGAGCGCATGGGCGAACGCCTCGCCGACGTAGACGATCGCGATGCCGGTGAACGTGATCGCGATGGCCGGCGCCAGCGCCGCCCACGGCGTCTCGTAGATCGCCTTGATCCCGCTTGCCAGCAACGTTCCCCAGTCGTAGTGGGGCGGCTGGACGCCCAGGCCGAGGAAGCTCAGGCCCGAGATGTCGATGATGCTGCCCGCGACGTACGCGAGTCCCGCCAGGGTCAGCGGCTCCGCCATGTTCGGCAGCAGATAGCGGAAGATCAGCTGCGTCCGGCTCACGCCGGCGACCCGGGCGCTGGCGACGAACTCCTTCGCGTTCACCGACGTGGCGCAGTTCTCGGCGAGACGGGCGAAGCCGGGAGCCGCACCGAGTCCGATCGCGACCACCGCCCCGCTGATGCCCGGGCTGACGATCGTCACCAGCACGAGCGCCAGCAGGATCGGCGGGAAGCTCATCGCGATCTCGATGCCGCGCCGTCCGACGGAGCGCAGCCGCGGGCCGAGCGCCGCCACGAAGGCGCCCACGGTGAAGCCGACGGCGATCGAGATCGCACCGGCGGCCAGGCCGAGCAGCAGCGTCAGCCGCGTCGCCGCGAGCGTGCGGGCCAGCACGTCGCGGCCGAGGTCGTCGGTCCCCAGCAGATGGGCCGAAGAGCTCCCCTGGTAGGCGATGCTCACGTCACTCGAGGTCGCCTTGCCGCCCCAGACGATCGGCCCCACGATCGCCAGCCCGACGAGCAGCACGAGCATGACGATGCCGATCCGCCCGCCGCGGGCGCCGAGGAACGCGCGCAGGGACGGGTGACTGCTCGCCTTCGAGCCGCTCTCCGGCGGAACGCCGTCGGCCGCGACGCGCTGCTCCCCGAGGATGGCGTCGGTCAGCGCCACGAGCCGAGGGTCGCTCACCCGAGCTCCAGTCCGCGCTGGGCGGCCGACCGCGGATCGATCAGGGAGACCACGATGTCGACCAGGGCGTTGACGAGCACGACGACCAGCGCGAGCACCAGCGACGCGCCCTCTATGACCGGGAAGTTGAGGCGCAGGACGGCCTGGGTCAGGAGCAGGCCGAGCCCGTTCCACGCGAAGATCGTCTCGACGATGATCGCGCTGCCGATGCTCTGCGCGAAGATCGTCCCGCCGAGGGTCAGCGCCGCGGTCAACACGTTGGGCAGCACGTAGCGCCCGTAGACGCGCCCCCAGCCGAGCCGCTTGCTGCGGGCGCCGCGGATGTAGTTCTGTCCGAGCACCCCGAGCGTCTCGACGCGCACGATCCGCGCCAGCAGCGCGGCCTGCGGGATCGCGATCGCCAGCGCCGGGAGAACGACCGAGTCGGCTTGGTCGTTGCCGGCGACCGGGAAGAGCTTCCAGGTGACCGCGAAGCCGAGCGCGAGCAGGGTCGCGGCCACGTAGCCCGGGACGGAGCCCAGCAGGCCGCACGTGAAGACGAAGACGCGCTCGACGAGCGGCCGGCGCCCGTTGGCGGTGAGCGCGCCCGCGAGGATGCCGGCGGCCAGGCCGAGGACGACGATCAGCGCCACCGCGATGCCGATCAGCTCGAGCTCGTTGCCCACCCTCGTGCTGAGCTCGGTCGACACCGGTATGTGGCTCGTGAAGGACTCGCCGAAGTCCAGCCGCAGCGCATGCCACGTGTAATCGAGGTACTGGTCGATCCACGACTTGTCCAGCCCCAGCTGATGGCGCACCACCGCGATCGCCTGCGGCGAGGCGCGCGGCCCGAGCACCTGGCGAGCGGGATCCCCCGGCATCAGCCGGACGATCAGGAAGGTCGCGATCTCCACGACCCAGACGACGACGAGCAGCGCCCCCAGCCGCCGGGCGATGAACCGCAGGTACGGCACGAGACGGCCGCCGGAACCGCCGGCGGCCGCTTCGGCCGGAGCGCCGGGTACGTTCCCGGCGGCCGCGAGCTCTGGCTGGGGGCTCACGCGGCGCCTACGATTGCGTCTTGACCAGGGTGTAGGGGTCGATCAGGAGGCCGAACGGCGCGTTGAACTGCCAACCCTTGGCGAACCAGGCGATCTTCGTGACGCCCATCGGCCGCACGTCGAAGTTCCTCTGGGCCGCTTCGAACGCCGCGGTCCAGGCGCCGCATTCCGAGCTCGAGGCGGTCTCCAGCGCCTTCTGCGCCAGCGAGAAGTACTCCTTGTCGGTGATGCTCAGCGTCGAATCCTGCGCCGGCATGATCGCGGGGTTCGGGAACGAGCTGTAGTAGGCGAACACGCTGAGGTCGTAGTCCTTCTTGGTGAACAGCGACGTGATCCAGCTGCCGATGTCCGTGCTCTTGACGGAGGCGTCGATGCCGACCTTCTTGAGCTGCTGCTGCATGTAGTCGCCGAGCGGATCGGTCGTGTTCCACATGACCAGCCGCAGCTTCAGGGGCTTCCCGCCCTTGGTCATGATGCCGCCGCCGCCCATGGTGTAGCCGTCCTTCTGGAGGATGGCCTTGGCCTGCTGGGGGTTGTAGGCGGGCGCGGCCGCGCCGGGAGCGGTGCTGTAGCACTTCATGTTCGGCGTGAGCATCGTGTCGAACGGCACGCCGAGATCGGAGAACGCCGCCTTGACCATCGCCTTGTTGTCGAGCGCCATGAAGACGGCTTGGCGCACGGCCTTGTCGGCGCCGGCCGTGCCCTTGGTCTGGTTGAGCAGCGTGCCCCAGCTGCCGACCTGCAGGGACTGCGTCTTGTACGTGTAGTTGCTCGGGTTGGCGTCGACCCGACGCTCGTTGACGCCGGACACCGGAGCGACGTCGACCTGGCCGGTGCTCAGCAGGTTCGCGCCCGTGGTCTCGTCCGTGGCGACCTCGAACGTGATCTTCGAGGGGACGCCGTCCTTGCTCGCCTTCCAGCCGCCCGGCCCCCACGAGTAGTCCTTGCGGAGGTTGAACACGTAGCGCTGGCCGCGAGCGCTTGCGCCCTTGTCGAGCGCGTAGGGGCCGCTGCCGGCCGGCGTGGCGCCGAGGCTCTTGGGCTTCTTCAACCCGGCCGGACAGATGATCGAGCCGGGGAAGGCGGTGGCGAGCGACTGCACCAGCGCGTTGTACGGCTTGGTCAGCTTGACCGTGACCGTGTTCGCATCGGACGTGATGCTCTCGAGCTTGCCGGGGCCGACGAGGTAGCCGGTGTACGGGCCCGCCGTCGACTTGGCCAGCGAGTAGTTGAGCGAGTCCGCGATGACCTTGGGCGTGATCGGCGTCCCGTCGTCACAGGTCGCTCCGTGGATGATCGTGAAGGTGGCCGAGTTGGGCGTCGTCGTCCAGGACTTCGCCAGGAACGGCTCGAGCTGACCCTTCGGGTTCAGGTACACGAGCCTGTCGTAGGTCATCATCAGCGTCTGGACGGCGAGGTTCGTCGCGCCCGTCTTGCCGGGATCGAACGTGTCGACGTCGTCGACCGAGCGGATCTTCACCGCGCCGCCGCTGCCGGACACCGGCGCGCCGCCGCCGGAGGTCGCGATGAGGCCCTTGTCGACCTTCGACGGCTTCGACGCGGAGCTCGGCGAGGACCCGCCGCCCCCGCACGCCGCCAGGAACACGCTCGACACCGTCCCTAGGACGGCGCCGGCGAGTCTGAGCTTCGTCATGACGGCCTCACTTTTTCGAGCGCCCCCGTAGAGGCGCCGAGATTGCATACCGAACAGTTGATATGGAACGACGCTATTGGCCCCACGGTCCGTCGTCAATCTCCACTCGGTCCGAAATTCACCGCAGCAGTCCCAGAGCCGCATCGAGGGCGGCTACCGATTCGTCGACCAGACCCGCGTCCATGGCGGTCGTGACGTTGAGCTCGCCGCGGGGAGCGACGTACACCCCGTTGGCGAGCGCGGCCAGATGGAACCGGCCCAGCCGCTCGCTCCCCGGGTTGAGCTCGGCGCCGGTCCGCGGCGGCCCCGCGACGTCGAAGTGCAGCTGGACGAGCGATCCGTCCTCGGTCACGTGCGCGTCCTCGAGGCCGTGCCGCGCCACCGCCGCGCGCAGCCCGGCGGCGAGGCGGGCGCC
>JAOPZQ010000614.1 GCA_025964075.1 Solirubrobacterales bacterium
CTCGGAGGGCAGCGCCTCGCCGTCGAGCGCCGGCGCCGAACCCGGCACCCCGGCGTCGCGGGCGATCGCGCCCGCGGTGGCCGGCGCGTCGCCGGAGAGAACCTTCAGCTGGACGTCCTGGGCGGCGAAGAACGCGACCGTCTCGGCCGCGTTCGGACGCAGCCGCTCGGCGAGCACGACGAGTCCGACCGCCCGCACGTCGTCGGGGAACGGCGTCTCCGAGCCGGCCACCGGCAACGGGGCGCCCGTGCGTCCGAGCGTCAGCACGCGCCGGCCGGCGCTCGCCTCCTCGCGCGCCCGCTGCTCCAGCGCCGCGTCGGCGGCGGCGAATCGCTCCGGCGCCCCCAGCACGAGGCGCTCGTCGCCGAGGTCCAGCGCGCTCCAGCGCCGGCGTGAGGAGAACGGCACCTGCCCGACGACGGGACGGCCGTCGCCATCCGCCAGCCGGGCGTCCGCGATCGCCTCGAGGGTCAGGTTGCGCGACGGCGAACTGGCCGCGTAGCTTGCGAGGTCCCGCGCGAGCGTCGCCTCGTCCGCCCCCTCGGCGGGCACGAGCGCGACGACCCGAAGCGTCGGCTCGGTCAGCGTCCCGGTCTTGTCGGTGAAGACGACGTCGACCGAGGCGAGCGACTCGATCGCGTTGAGCTGCTGGGCGAGCACGCCGCGCTGAGCGATCTTGAACGCCGACACGCCCGCGGTGAGGCTGATCAGCAGGATCAGGCCCTCGGGCACCAGGTTCACGAGGCCCGCGGTCAGCGCCTGGATGCGCTGGCTCCCCGTCTCGGTGTGCGCGAACACGGATACGGTCAGCCCGATCGCGAGCGGGATCGAGAGCGCGACCAACCACAGCAGGAGCCGGTCGTTGGCCCGCTCGAGCGGCGATCGCGGATGGCGGAACGCGCGTGCCGTGGCGGTCACGCTAGCGGCGCGGCTGTCCGTGCCCACGGCCGTCGCCTCGAAGAGCGCAGCGCCCTCGACCGCGAACGAGCCCGACCACACCGGCTCGCCCGGACCGCGGACGGCGGGCTCCGACTCACCGGTGAGGTTCGCCTCGTCCAGCGCGAGACCGTCCGCCGTGACCACGTTCCCGTCGGCGACCACCTGGTCGCCGGCGGCGAGGCGCACGAGGTCGCCGACCACCACGCGATCGACCGGCACCCGACGGTCGACGCCGTCCCGGACCACCATCGCCTCCGGCGCGACGAGCGCGGCGAGCCGGTCCAGCGCCCGCTTGGACCGGATCTCCTGGAACGACCCGATCGCGATGTTCGAGACGAGGATCCCGAGAAACAGCGCGTCCCGCCACGACGCGAACGCGATCGTGAGCACGCCGAACACCAGCAGGATGACGTTGGGGACGTTGAGCGTGTTGGCGCGGACGATGCTGGCGTACGAGCGGCTCGTCCCCTGGCGCCGGACCTCGCCGCGCGCCTCCAGACGCCGCGCGGCCTCGGCCTCGGTCAGGCCGGTGGGTGCGATCTCGTTGGCCGTAGCGATCTCCTGAAACTACCGAGCGGCCGGTCTCGGGCTCCGAGCGCCCAGACCACGTCGATCGGCGATTCCGCGCGTCAAGGACGCGGGCGATGGCCCGGAGCGCGGTCGTTCGCCGAGATCGGCAGCGTCGCAGCGACCACGGTCCCTCCATTTGGCGGACTCTCGACGGTCAGCTCGCCGTCGACCGCGGCCGCGCGGTCGTACAGTCCGAGCAGACCGGAGCTGCCGTCGAGCCGGGCGCCGCCGGCCCCGTCGTCGCGCACCTCGACGTGGAGCGCGCCGCCCTCGACGACCGCCTTCACCTCGGCGCGGCTCGCGCCGGCGTGCTTGACCACGTTCGTCAGCGCCTCGGAGACGATGAAGTAGGCGGTCGCCTCGAGCACGGGCGCCAGCCGCTCGCTCGTGACGTCGGAGGACACCTCGAGGGGAATGCGCGAGAGGAGCGTGGCCACGCCCGCGCGCAGGCCGCCGCGGCTCAGCGCCGCGGGCAGGATGCCGTGCACGAGCTCGCGCAGCTCGTTGGTCGCGAGCTCCGCGTGCTCGAGCGCCTCGTCGACGAGCTCCGCCGCCGACCCGCCGCCGTTCTGCAGCGTCTGCTTCGCGAGCTTGAGCGTGACGACCGCGTGCACCAGTCGCTGCTGGGCGCCGTCGTGGAGGTCGCGCTCGATCCGCCGGCGGGTCTCGTCGGCGGTGACGACGACGCGCGCGCGTGAGGCGCGAAGCTCGGCGCGGCTGGCGGCGTTCGCGATGGAAGTGGCGACCAGCTCGGTGAACTGCGCCATCCGCTCGTCGGCATCGGGTCCGGGCACTCCGTCGGTCCAGGAGCCGTCGATCACTCCCCACAGCCGCCCGTCGACCACGATCGGGGCACCCACGGCGGAACGGACCCCCAGACCCAGGAGCAGCTCGCGCAACTCCGGGCTCAGACCGTCGACGCCGTCCCTGCGAGCCGGACGTCCGGTTCGGTGTACCATCGCGGGGATGCTGGCGTCGTCGCGCGGCGGCGTCGAGCCGACCAGTGGCGCACCCCATTCGCGGCTGTGCAGGAGCACCCTGGCCGTCCCATCCTCCTCGTAGCGGAACAGCGTGACCGCGTGCGCGCCGAGCAGCCGCTCGACCTCGCCGACGACCGCGGTGAGCAGATCGGTCGAAGGGACTCCCTGGGCGACGAGGGTCGCCACCCGGCGCAGGGCCGCCTGCTCGTCGGCGAGCTGCCGCAGCTCGTCGCTGCTCGTCTCGAGCGATCGGCCCATCGTGTTGAACGCACGCTCCAATGCCCCGATCTCGTGGCCGCTCGTCTCGGGCAGCCGGGTGGACAGGTCGCCCGTAGCCAGCTGCCCTGCCATGGCCGCCGCCCGCCGTATCGGCCGGACGATCGCGCGCACCAGGTAGGCGGCGAACAGGAAGATCAGCGGGACCGATACGGCGAGGCCGACGATCGCGACCGTCTTCACCATTCGGGCCTCGCGCGCGGCCCGCTCGCCGCGCCCCGCCACGAAGCTCTCCTCCGCGAGTGTGAAGCGGTCGAACCGCGCGCGCAGAGAATTCTGCGTTCGCTGGTCTGTGTCGGTCGGCGGCCGGGGTCTGCCCGCGCTCCACGCGCTCCGCGTCTCCATCATCAGCGGGACCGCCCGGTCCCGGACATAGGAGTCGACCTCGGCGACGATCCTCCTGGCCTGCGCGTGATGACCGGGGACCTTCGTAAGCCCCACGAAGCTCGCGCCGGTGGCGGAGATGGCACGCCGGGTGGCCTGCCACCGAGCGAAGGACCCCGTGTCACCGTTGGCGGAGAAGTCGCGCTGGCTCATCTCGAGGTCGAGAAGCAGACGATGGAGCCTGCCGGCTTCCACGAGCACCTGCTCGGAGTGACGGGCGAGCGCCGTCGCTTCGCGCTCGCGGTCGACCCCGCCGAGCATCACCAAGAAGGCAGCGCCGATCACCACCGCGAGCGCGCCGCTCGCGGCGATTGCGTGTCTGGCGAGCCCTCCCCTCAGATCAGTCTCCCCGCGGACACGATGGGGCCGTCGGACACGAGGAGCTCGTCTCCGCCGTTTGGCATCTGCGACAGAACTGTGCCTCCTGAGGTTCGCCGTGGCCATGCGGGCGAGCCGGAGACCGGGCTTGGTGACCCGGAGACCCAGGTAGGGCCAGCCCTACGGCCTCCGCGATCGATTCGATCGGCGAGGGCGCAGTTGCCCCACCTCCCGGCCCATGGTCTACTTGGCTGGGGGCCGGTGAATCTAGAGCCAGGCACAGTGGTCGGGAGCTATGAGATCGAGGGTCCCCTCGGCCGGGGAGGGATGGCGGTCGTCTACCGTGCCCGCCACGTCGAGGTCGGGCGCCGCGTGGCACTGAAGGTCCTGGCCGGCGAGCTGGGCGCCGACCCCGAGTTCGTGGCCCGGTTCCGCCGCGAGGGTCGGCTGCAGGCCGCGCTCGAGCATCCCCACGTCGTGCCGGTGTACGAGGCGGGCGAGTCGGAGCACGGCCTCTACCTCGCGATGCGCCTCGTGGTCGGCTCGACGCTCGCCGTGCTGATGAGCGAGCGCACCGTCGACGGGGCGCGGGGGCTGGCGCTGGTCGGGCAGGTCGGCGAGGCGCTCGACGCGGCGCACGCCGCCGGGCTCGTGCACCGGGACGTGAAGCCCCAGAACGTGCTCGTCGGCGGCGCGGACGACGCCTACCTCGGAGACTTCGGACTGACCAGGGTGGGCGGTGCGACCGGCGTGACCGCCACGGGCAAGCTCGTGGGGACCGTCTCGTATCTCGCCCCGGAGGTCGTCCGCGGAGCGGAAGCCGTCCCCGCGTCGGATCGCTACGCGTTCGCGGCGACGCTCTTCGAGTGCCTGACGGGCACCGCCGTCTACCCCCGGCGGACCGAGGCCGCGATCCTCTACGCACACACGAGCGAGTCGGTGCCCCGGATCAGCCGGCGGCGATCGGAGCTTCCGCCGGCGCTCGACGAGATCTTCGCGCGGGCGCTCGCCAAGGATCCGGGCGAGCGGCCGGAGAGCGCGCGCGCTCTGGTCGACGCGGTCAGCGAAGTCCTGGCCGCCGCCGGGGCCGGAGCGCTCCCCCCGCCGCCGCCGCCGGGCGCGGACGCGCTCGACGGCACGACGGTCGAGCCCCTTCCCCTGCCCGAGCCGCCCCCGAGCGAGGCACGGGTCCGGCGGCGGCTGGCGCC
>JAOPZQ010000624.1 GCA_025964075.1 Solirubrobacterales bacterium
CGCGCAAGCCGCCGCGGCGGGAGCGCGCCGGCGGGGCCGGAGGAGCGGGGGGCGGCGACACCCTCACCTCGCCGATCCAGGGCACCGTCCTCAAGGTCGCCGTCGAGACGGGCGCCACCGTCGATGAGGGCGCGCTGATCGCGGTCGTCGAGGCGATGAAGATGGAGAACGAGATCATCGCGCACAAGGCGGGGATCGTCTCCGAGCTGCTGGTGAGCGTCGGCGCCGCGGTCGCGACCGGCGAGACGATCGCCGTGATCACGACCGCCGCCGCAGCGTAGGTCAGCTCGTCGGCGCCGCGATGCGGTCGTAGTTCAGCCGCATCATCTCGATCACGTCCCGTACGTCGTCCGCGTTCTCGATCCGGCGCGCCGCGGGGCCGACACGGCCCGGGAACACCGGGTGCTCGACGATCCGCCGCTGCTCGCTGAGCTCCGCCCAGACGTCGTCGGGGAAGTTGAAGTGGGCCGCGTGGTCGCCGTGCAGGTGACCGATCTCGCGGCGCCCGACCTTGAAGGCGAACTCGCCGCGGCGACCGGCTCCGGCCTCGACGCCGGGCCACGACGTGACCTCGTCGGTGATCTGCTGGCTGGCTGTTCTCGTTGCGCTCATGGGTCGACGTTACAAGTTCAAGTAAGCTTGAAGTCAAGTGGACGACCTGCTCACGATCGGCGAGGTCTCGCGGCGCAGCGGCGTCGCCTCCTCGGCGCTGCGCTTCTACGAGGAGCGCGGGCTGCTCACCTCCGAGCGCGCCGGCTCCGGCCACCGCCGCTACCCGCGGCCCGTGCTGCGCCGGATCGCGTTCATCGTCTTCGCGCAGCGGATCGGCTTGACGCTCGAGGAGATCGGCGCCGAGCTCGCGAAGCTGCCGCCGGACCGCGCGCCCACGCGCCGCGACTGGTCCCGGCTCTCCGGCAAGTGGACCCGGCGCATCGACGAGCGGATCGCCGAGCTCGACCGCCTCCGGGACGGGCTCACCGAGTGCATCGGGTGCGGCTGCCTCTCGCTCGAGCGCTGCCAGCTGTCGAACCCCGGCGACCGGGCCCGCCACATGGGTCCGGGGCCGCGCTACTGGGTGGCGGACCGGCCGGCGGGTTGAAGGCCTGGACTGGCGCCGCCCCCGTCGCGGCGAGTACGGTAGGCGAGATGCTGGCGCCTTCCGACCGGCGCGAGCCGATCCGAGTTGTCCTCGTCGACGACCACGCCCTGTTCCGCAGCGGCCTGGGCGCGCTGATCGCCGAGGAGGGGTTCGCGGTGGTCGGCGAGGCGTCCAACGGGCTCGAGGGCGTCCGACTCGCACGTGAGCTCGCGCCCGACGTCGTGATCATGGACCTGAACATGCCGGGCATGTCCGGCGTGGAGGCGACCCGCGCCGCCTCCGCCCAGGCGCCGGCGAGCCGCGTCGTCATCCTCACGGTGTCCGGTGACGAGGCGAGCGTCACCGACGCGGTCCTCGCCGGCGCCTGCGGCTACCTGCTCAAGGACGCCGCCGTGGACGACATCCTCACGGCGCTCCGGTCGGCGGCCGCCGGCGAGTCCTGGATCTCGCCGCGCGTTGCCGGAGCCCTGCTCGAGCGCGTCCGGCGCGCGGGCGCCGACCGGCCCGCCGCCGCGGACGAGCCCTCGGGCGCCGACCTGTCCGACCGGGAGCTCGAGGTGCTGCGTCTCATCGCCCAGGGCAAGGAGAACATCGAGATCGCGGCCGAGCTGTTCATCAGCCCGAAGACGGCGAAGAACCACGTCTCGAGCATCCTCGCCAAGCTCCAGCTCCAGAACCGCATCCAGGCGGCGGTCTATGCGGTGAAGCGGGGCCTCGACTAGATCGACTAGAGGGGCTCGGGTGCGGGCGGCACCGGGGGCGGCAGCCAGTCGAACCGCGTCCGCAGGCGCCCGAGGGAACGGCGCAGCTCGCCCGAGGCGACCTCGACGGCGTCGAGCGTGCGGACCAGCTCGACGTCGTCCTCGATCGGTCGAGTCACGATCCCTCGCCGTGTTCGCCGCGACTCCGCCTCGAGGGCCAGCGCCGCGCCGTAGCCGGCGTTGCAGACCTCCTCGATGCGGTTGGCGAGCTCGCGGGCGTCGCCGTACGCCGCCAGCCGCGCGCTCAGGCTCCTGATCATGGCGCCGAGCTCCGCGAGGTCGACTTCCGCGCCGTCGGTCATGGCCGACGCTCCGCCGGCCCCTTCAGTACGAGCACCTCCGTGCCGCCCTCCGGACGGCTCCGCGTCAGCAGGCGACCCCCGAGGCGCGCGGCGCGCTCCTCCATGCCGAGCAGGCCGCGGCTGCCGGCGCGCGGCGGTCGTTGCGGGTCCATGCCGCGCCCGTCGTCGCGCACGCTGAGCATCCGGCCCTCCTCGATGCCGCCGAGCTCGATCTCGACCCGGCGCGCTCCCCCGTGGCGCGCCGCGTTGCTCACCGCCTCGCGAACCAGGCGGATCACGTCCCCCGGTGGGGCGTCTCGAAGGGCGCCCTCGTCACTGCGCACGGTGATCTCGACACCGAATCGATCCGCGAGCTCCGCGCTGCCCTGCTCGACGGCGGCGCGGAGGTCGTCGTCCGCGCATTCGTCGAGACCGACGATCGCGCGTCGGGTCTCCGCGAGGGCCTGGGCCGCGGCGGCGCTGAGCGCCCTCAGCAGGCGCTCGCCGCCGGGTCGGCTCGCGAGGTGACGACCGCAGCTCGAGATGAACGCGAGGTCCTGGGCGAGCCCGTCGTGCAGCTCCCGGGCGAGCCGACGCCGCTCGGCCGCGACCGCGGTGTGGGCAGCGCAGCGCTCGCGCCGCGCCACGCCGGCGCATCCGAGCTCGACCACCACTGCCGCGGTGAGTCCGATGAGCACGGCGAGCGCCGAGCCGGCGAGCAGGCCCGTGACAAGACCGGTACCGCCGAGCACGGCGGCGCAGAAGCGTGGCTGGAGATCCATCCCCGATGAACTGGTTATCCGTCCCTGGACCGCAGGCCGCATTCAGCCGGATACCGGTCGGCCGCCGGGATGCCGTGAGTAGGTAACCGGTATGAATGGCCAGAAACCCACACTTTAGTCAAGTCCCGGCAGCTAATAGGGCCATGTGGCCCATTGCGGAGGTTTTGGAGGTCTGAGTACGGTGCGACCCGGCCAAACGCCTACCTCGATGGAAGGGGGTGAATCAATGTTCGACCTCATTCGCAACCTGATCCAGTCGGTGCGCGAGCGCGAGGAGGGCCAGGGACTCGTGGAGTACGCCCTGATCCTCAGCCTCGTCTCGGTTGTCGCAATCGCCGCGCTCACCGCGCTCGGCCTGAGCGTCAGCGGCATCCTCGGCTCCGTTCTGCCGTAGCCCGCGGCTCGCTTGACGCGAAGCGGGATGCCATCGCCCCCAATCCCTGGTGGCGACGGCATCCCGATCGCGCCCGGTTCCACCTTGTCTCTCCTTCACCTGTCACGTGCACTCACTTCGCTCACACATCTCCAAGCTGGGCCGTCGGCTCCCCGACGGGGCCGAGTCCGGCGTCGCCCTGGTCGAGTTCACGCTCGTCCTGCCGCTGCTGCTCCTCGTCCTCTTCGCGATCCTCGAATTCGGCAAGGGGTTCAACTACTGGATCGACGAGACGCACCTCGCCAACGAGGCGGCGCGGCTCGCCGTCGTCAACAAGGCCCCGGGAAGCTCGGGGACGCTTCAGAACTACATCCTGAGCCAGGCCGACACGAACGAGCTCCGCTCCGGTGGCACGGCTTCGATCCCGGCGAAGCCCCAGGTCTGCATCAGCTTCCCCAACGGCACCTCGAAGGTCGGCGACCCGGTCAAGGCGACCGTCACGCTGACCTATCACTGGCTCCCGTTCCTCAAGCTCGTCGACACGCCGATCACCGCGAGCGCGACCATGCGGCTCGAGGCGGTCCCGTCGAACTACGGCGCTGGGTGCTCGTCGTGAAGCGGGTCGTCTCAGACGAGCGCGGCGGCGTGCTCGTGCTCGTGCTCCTCGCGCTGCCCGTCCTCGTCCTCGTGATGAGCCTCGTGCTCGACGTCGGCAACTGGCTCGAGCACAAGCGCCACCTCCAGGTCCAGGCCGACGCCGCGGCGTTCGCCGGCGGAGACGCATTCACAGCGGCCTGCTCGAACACGGCGGTCAAGGACACGGCGAAGGGCTACTCCGGCGCGTTCAGCCCGACGCTCGCCGGCGTCGACAACTCCCAGGTCGGCGGGACGCCCTACTCCCGGATGCACATGCAGATCAACTCGCGGACCTACTTCAACCAGTCCTCGCCGGTCGACGCCACCGTCAACACCGCCGACCCGTGCCAGGCGAGCATGATCGACGTCAAGCTCACCGAGAGCGACGTCCCCTGGTTCTTCAAGCTCGCCGGGGTCCCGCACATCAACGCCCACGCTCGCGTGGAGATCCGTCAGGAGACCACCGCGAAGGGTGCGCTGCCGGTCGCGGTGCAGGAGCTGAACCCCAAGAGCGCGAGAGCGATCTTCATCGACGAGGCGAACCCGTCGACCGTCCTCGCCTCGGTTCCCCTCACCAAGGCGGGTACGGCGAACGGGCTCCAGCTGTGGGACAACGCGACCGCGCCGGTCAGGGTGCCGATCAGCGTCGCCCGGGTGGGCGTGCGCATCGTCGTCAGCGGCTCGTCGTCCACGACCTGCGGCGATCCCCTCGTCGCCTGCTACGACTTGACGGGAGCCAACGGACTCCTGTTCGTCCAGGGCTACGACGGCAGTACGAGCGGAGCGCGGCCGCATCCGCCGGTCGTGCGCGACGTCGCCCTCGTCCCGTCGGGCTCCGCGCCCTGTGCGGACCGCGACTTCGTCGACGGCAGCGCCACGTGCACCGCCAAGGTCAGCGCGAACATCGACTTCGGCACCGGCACCACGAATCCGACGTCGTCGCTCGGCGCCAGCGTGACCGCCAAGGCGAACGGGACGACGATCGCCGGCGGCCTGTCGTTCAACACGACGAGCCATCGCTGGGAGTCGGGCAGCTTCTCGATCGCCGCGGGCGCCGGGGCCGTGCCGATCACTCTCGACTGGGCCGAGACCGCCACCGGCACGATCACCGGCTACGGCACGTGCGCCACGAACAAGAACCCGTGTCACGACACCTTCGGAACGGTTCAGCGCATCTTCAGCGCCACGTCCAGCGCCTCCGGCCAGGTGGCCCTCGCGGCGGTCTGCGACAGCGCGGGCCTGGTCTGCGACAAGGACTCCTTCGCCCGCGGGACCTCGCAGTCCCTCGTCGTGCGCATCGGCCTGTCGGGGAACCTCGCCGACGCGCAAAGCGCCGGCGACCCCACCCACATCCTGCGGCTCGCCGATCCCCAGCAGAACCAGGCGCTGGACTGCGGCGGGGCGAACCTACGGGACCAGCTCGCGAACGGCTGCACCAACACCTACACCGTCAACACCGGCCAGGCGTGCTCCGGCTCGATTCCCGGACCCCCGTACCCTTGCGTCGCGACGGCGCAGGGCTTCAAGACGGGCCAGATGAACGGCCTGACCACGCGGCTGTTCAGCAGCAACCAGACGTGCAGCCTCGCGCCGAACAACTGGGCGAGCTTCCCCAACCTCCCGCCGGGCGACCCGCGCGTCATCCAGGTGTTCCTGACGCCGTTCGGCGCCTACACCGGCAACGGCAGCGGGCAGCTCCCGGTCAGCGGCTTCGCGTCCTTCTATGTCACGAACTTCGACGGCGACCCCTGTGATTCCGCGAACCCCGGCCCGCAGAAGGGTGAGATCTGGGGTCACTTCATCAAGTACATCAGCTCACTCAACGACGGCAGTGGCGGCACCACCACGTGCGACATGAGCTCGCTCGGCACCTGTGTCGCGATGCTCACCGAATAGGAGAACACAGTGCACATCGGCAACAAGTCAGTCGCACTGCCGCGTCGCGGCAAGTTGCTAGCAACACGGCGAGGTACCACCCTGCTCGCGATCGGCGCAGCGGTGGTCGCCGGCCTCCTGCTCGCGGTGTTC
>JAOPZQ010000631.1 GCA_025964075.1 Solirubrobacterales bacterium
GGGCCGCTCGCCGACGTCGGCGCGAGCGCGCTGCGGTGGATCGCGGGGCGCGACGCGCCCGCGCTGCCGGGGACGCCGTTCGTCTGATCCTGTCGCGCGCTCCTCAGCGCTCGAGCAGGAGCAGCGAGTCGCCGATCAGCCACAGCATCGGCGGCCATAGCCCGACGAACAGCGCCCGGCGCTCGGCGTTTCCGCGCTCGTCCTGGTCGACTGTCTTCGCCCGGATCCACAGGCCGATGCAGAGCCCGACGGCGCCGAGCGAGGCGGCGTGGGCGTAGCCCGAGCGCAGGCCGGCGCGGTGGAGGGCGTCGACGATCACGCTCGGGGCCTACCCGGCCGGCGGTCCTCGCTCCCCGGTGCGTCCCCGGCCGGCCCGGGTAGTCGAGGACCCCATGCCTCGCGGTCTCAGCCCCTCGCGCCGACTCGCCACCGCGGCGCGCTGGCCGGTGGGCCTCGGCCTCACCGCATGGCGCTACATGTGGCGCACGACGCCGCTGCACCGGCGCGAGCGTCCCGGCGCGACGCCCGACGACGCGCCGCGGCCCCTCCCGCCGGGCGTCGAGCGGGCCGAGGTCCAGTGGGCCGAGGACGGCACCGGACCGCTGTTCCGCCGGCGCTATCGCGTGCGGATCCGCGACGCCCGCCTCGGCTCGGAGGAGCTGATGAGTCGCGTGGGCGGGGACCCGAACCGCGTGTCGCCGAGGGCGCTCGCCCACTTCGCGAAGGTGCGCGGCGAGCGCGGGACGATGCGCGTGGGCGACGAGTTCGTCGTCCGCATGCCGGGGCCGTGGGACGGCCCGGTGCGCGTCGTCGAGGTGACCCCGCGCTCGTTCCGCCTGGCAACGCTCGAGGGCCATCTCGAGGCGGGCCAGATCGAGTTCCGGGCGCGCGAGGAGGACCTGGTCGTGTTCGAGATCGAGTCGTGGGCTCGCAGCGCCAGCCGCCTCTCGAACCTGCTCTACCACCGGCTCCGCATGTCGAAGGAGATCCAGCTCCACATCTGGACCTCGTTCCTCGAGCGCGTGGTCGACCTCGCCGGCGGCCGGCGGACCGGAGGCGTCGACATCGACACGCGGCGCGCGGAGGACGAGCGCACCCGCCCGCTCGGCCACCCACTGGCGCGGCGGGCGCTGGACGAGCTCCACGACCAGCGGCTCAACTTCGATTTCGCCGACCCCGCGGAGGTGACTCCCGAGCGCGGGTGGCAGATCGACGACTACCGCCAGGCGCTGCCCCCCGAGACGCCCGGACCGCCGGTCGACGGACGGAGCTGGGAGATCGCCCGCCGCCTCATGCGCGACTACGAGTTCGCCGACCCTGACATCGTCCGGGCCGTGTTCCGCGCCGACGGGCCGCTCGAGCACCGGGACATGCTGCTCGAGGTGAGGTTCCACGGGCTGCGCTTCCACTGGGGCGTGCGGGTCGGTGGCGTCCGCGACGAGGAGATCGAGGCGAAGGGACGCCGGGCTCGGGTCTGGGGCTGGAGCTACCGCACTCTCCAGGGCCACCTCGAGATGGGCCAGATGGACTTCGAAGTCTGGAAGTGGCTCGACTCGGGCGAGGTCGAGTTCCGGATCCACGCGTTCTCGCACCCGGCGCGGATCGCCAACCCGATCATCCGCCTGGGCGTCCGGCTGTTCGGTCGCCGCGAGCAGGTGCGCTTCGCCCGGCACGCGTGCCGGCGGATGGCGCAGCTGACCGCGGCGGAGCTCGCGGACGGACCGGGCGCCGGAGCGGTGCCGCGCCTGGCGTCGAGCACGGCGGTCCGCGTCGCGTAGGCTGGGTCCATGGAGCGGATCTGCGTGTTCTGCGGCTCGTCTTCCGGCGCCCGGCCGGAGTACGCGGCGACGGCGGCCGAGCTGGGGCGCCAGCTCGTCGAGCGGGGGATCGGCCTGGTCTACGGGGGCGCGCACGTCGGTTTGATGGGGACGATCGCCGACAGCGTGCTCGGCGCCGGCGGCGAGGCGATCGGCGTGATCCCGCGGTCGCTGGTCGACAAGGAGATCGCTCACACCGCGGTCAGCGAACTGCGCGTGGTCGGCTCGATGCACGAGCGCAAGGCGCTGATGGTCGAGCTCTCCGACGGCTTCGTCACCCTCCCCGGAGGCTCCGGCACGCTCGACGAGCTGTTCGAGGCGTTCACGTGGGCGCAGCTTGGCATCCATCGCAAGCCGATCGGGCTCCTCGACGTCTGCGGCTACTGGACGCCGCTCCTCGCGTTCCTCGACCACGCGGTGGAGGAGCGCTTCCTCCGCGCCGACCACCGTGACACGCTGCTCGTCGAGCGCGAGCCCGGCGCGCTCCTCGACCGTCTGCAGAGCTACGAGCCGCGGACGGTCGACAAGTGGATCGACCGGGCGCGCGGCTGAGTCAGGACGCGACCCGGAGCGTCACCGGGCACTGCTCGACGACCGCGAGCTGCGCCGCCGAGCACGCGGCGCGCGCTCCGCGGCGGTCGCCGAGCTGGACCGCGGCGATCGCCCCGTAGAGGAGGCTCGCGAGGACGCGGGCGAGTACGCTCGGGTCGGGCGCGCCGGCCGCCGCGGACCGGCTCGCCAGCAGGCGATGGAGCTCGCGGGCGTGGCGCTGGGCGTGCGCCCCCACGCCGGCGTCGTGCGGCAGCTCCACCGCCGCGTTGAGGAACGGATCGCCGCGGAAGTCCTCCTCCGCGAGGCGATCCGCGTAGCCGTCGATCACCGCGAGGAGCTGCGCGCGGGGGTCGAGGCTCGGCGCCGCCAGGCCCGCCATCCACTGCGACCACCGCGTGCGCTCGCGCTCGAGGTACGCGTCGACGAGCGCTCGCTTGGAGTGGAAGTGGTAGTAGACGGAGCCCTTGAGGATGCCGGCGCGTTCGGCGACGGCGTCGATCGGGGTGGCGGCGATGCCGTTCCGGTAGAAGCCCTCCGCCGCGGCATCGAGCAGGCGCTCTCGGGTCGGTCGGCTCACGACTGCCACGATGGCGCATCGCCCGGGTCCCGGACCTGGACCGGATCCACCGGTCCACGCTCCGTCGTTTCGCCCGTTCGTCCTCATCGTGCGCATCGCCACGCGGCGTCGCCTAGACTCGGCCTCCCTATGGAGAGCGTCCGCGACGCCGCGTTCGAGCTGTTCCGCCGGCGGGGCATGACCACGGTGTTCGGCAACCCCGGCTCGACCGAGCTGCCGATGCTGAAGGACTACCCGTCCGACTTCCGCTACGTGCTCGGGCTCCAGGAGGCGGTCGCGGTCGGCATGGCCGACGGCTACGCGCAGGCCTCGGGCCGCCCGGCGCACGTCAACCTGCACACCGCTCCCGGCGTCGGCAACGCGATGGGCGCGATCTTCAACGCACATGCGAACAAGGCGCCGCTGCTCGTGACGGCGGGCCAGCAGGTGCGCTCGATGATGACCCTGCAGGCGACCCTCACGAACCGCGACGCCACCGTCGTACCGCGTCCGTTCGTCAAGTGGAGCTACGAGCCGCCGCGCGCGCAGGACGTGCCGGGCGCGCTGGCGCGGGCGATCCATCTCGCGGCGCTGGCCCCGCGGGGCCCGGTGTTCGTCTCCGTCCCGATGGACGACTGGGACGCCGAGCCCGAGGAGGACTCGACCGGCCACGCGCTCGCCCGGACCGTGACCGGCCGCGGCGGTCCCGACCCCGAGGCGCTCGCCG
>JAOPZQ010000641.1 GCA_025964075.1 Solirubrobacterales bacterium
GGCGCCCAGGCCGCCCGCCGCCACCGGCCGGCGGCACGCCGCGCTCGTGCTCCTCGCTTCACCTCCATGGGGCCGCGCGGACGCTACCACCGTGCCAAAGGGGTCTGACCCCTTTTTCACGGCCGGGCGTTACCGCGCGTTCATCAGGGGTGCGTACCCTGTAGGAACCATGCTCTTCACTCGCCACAAGACCCAGCTGATCGACGCCGAGCACGCCCTCCCCGGCCGCACCGACGCGATGCCGCTGACCGACCGCCACGAGGTGCTCGGCACCCCGCTGCGCCCGCCCTTTCCGGAGGGGCTCGAGCGCGCGGTGTTCGGCCTCGGATGCTTCTGGGGCGCCGAGCGCCTGTTCTGGCAGGCGCCGGGCGTCTACACGACCGCCGTGGGCTACGCCGGCGGCTACACGCCGAACCCGACGTACGAGGAGGTGTGCAGCGCGCGCACCGGCCACACGGAGGCGGTCCTCGTCGTGTTCGACCCGGCGAAGACGAGCTACGACGAGCTCCTGCGGATCTTCTGGGAGGGCCACGACCCGACCCAGGGCATGCGCCAGGGCAACGACGTCGGCACCCAGTACCGCTCCGCGATCTACGCCACCACCGACGAGCAGCTCGCCGCCGCGCAGGCCTCCCGCGAGGCGTACGCCACGCGCCTCGGCGGCGCCGGCTACGGCGAGATCACGACGGAGATCGCTCCGGCGGGCGAGTTCTTCTACGCCGAGCCCTACCACCAGCAGTACCTGGCGAAGAACCCGAACGGGTACTGCGGGCTGGGCGGCACGGGCGTGAGCTGCCCGGTCGGGCTCCGGGCCTAGGAGGGTCCTGAAAAACAGGACGGTGCGTCCGGGGTGGTCGTGGACCGAGCCGGGCGGTCGGCGAAGCCGAAGGGAATACTGGTGGTACTTCCGAGGATTCGGCGGCCGATCCGGCGACGTGTCCACGGCCGCATCCGGGCGTGCCGGACTTTTTCAGGACCCTCCTAGCGCTCCTCCCCCCACGCGGTCGCCGCGATCGCGCGGGGGCCGCCGTGGTTGCGGAACTCGCAGAGGTAGATGCCCTGCCACGTGCCGAGCGCGAGCCGGCCGTGGGCGATCGGCAGGGTGAGGGAGGCACCCGCGAGGGTCGCCTTGATGTGCGCCGGCATGTCGTCGTCGCCCTCCAGCGTGTGCGTCCAGTAGTCGGCGCCCTCGGGGACGGCGCGGTCGAACCAGCTCTCGAAGTCGCGACGCACGTCGGGCGAGGCGTTCTCGTTCAGCGTCAGCCCGGCCGAGGTGTGGCGAATCAGCAGGCTCAGCAGGCCGCGGTCGATGTCGTGGAGCTCGGGGAGCGCCGAGAGGACCTCCGAGGTCACGAGGTGGAAGCCGCGGGGTCGCGCGTTCAGCCGGATCTCGCGCTGGACCCACATCACGGCAGCCGCACGACGTCGAGCGCGACGCGCTCGCCGCGGAACGGCACGCCCTCGGCCTCGAGCTTGCGGCGCTGGCGCTCGCCCCGGGCCAGGGATCCGTCCGCGCGGACGATCCGGTGCCACGGCACGTCGTCGGCGCGGTACCGGCTGAGGACCGCCCCGGCGAGGCGCGGCGCGGTGGCGTCGAGGTCCCCGTAGGTGCGGACGAAGCCGGCAGGCGTGTCCCGCGCGCGGGCGAGGATCCGGCGCACCCGAGGGTGTTCGAAGTCCATGGCCGGCAGGATAGGCTGCGCGCGATGCCCCGTCGCGGCACGTACTCGATCGTCGCCCGGGACCCGGACACGGGCGAGCTCGGCGTCGCCGTCCAGTCGCACTGGTTCTCCGTCGGCTCGATCGTCTCGTGGGCGCGGCCCGGCGTCGGCGCCGTCGCGACGCAGTCGATCGTCGAGCCGGCGTACGGACCCCGCGGCCTCGAGCTGATGACGCGGGGAACGCCGGCGCCGAAGGCGCTCCAGACGCTCCTCGGCGCCGACTCCGAGGCGCACGTCCGCCAGGTCGCGATGGTCGACAAGCAGGGCCGGGTGGCGACGCACACCGGCGCCGGCTGCATCCCGCACGCGAGCCACGCGACCGGGCACCAGTTCAGCGCCCAGGCGAACATGATGGCCCGCGCGACCGTGCCCGGGGCGATGGCGCAGGCGTACCTCGACGCCGAGGGCCCGCTCGCCGAGCGCCTGCTCACCGCCCTCGACGCCGCCGAGGCCGAGGGCGGCGACGTCCGCGGCCGTCAGTCCTCGTGCCTGCTCGTGGTCCCCGCGGTCGGGAACCCGTGGGACGGCGTCGACCTGCGTGTGGAGGACGACGCCGACCCGCTCGGCGAGCTCCGCCGCCTGCTCGCGCTCCACCGCGCCTACGAGCTCGCCAGCCGCGCCGACACCCTGGTCGGGGAGGGCCGCACCGCCGAGGCGGCGCCGCTCTACGAGCAGGCCAGCGAGCTCGCACCGGACAGCGACGAGCTGCTGTTCTGGGCCGGCCTCGCGACGGCCCAGCTCGGGGACTTCGACGCCGGCGTCGACCGCGTGCGCCGAGCCATCGCGGTCCACGACGGATGGCGCGAGCTGCTCGACCGCCTGACGCCGGAGCTCGCGCCGAGCGCGGAGGCGGTTCGACACGCGGTCCAGACGGACTCGACACAACGCTGAAATCCCCGCGCAGGCGTCGTTTCGTCCGTAACCTCGCGCCATGACGGCGGCGCGCCTCCCTCAGATCGTCGCCTTCGGCGGCGGGGGGTTCTCGAGGGAGAAGGGCAACCGCCTGCTCGACGACTACGTGCTCGAGCAGACCGCGGTGAGCCGGCCTCGCGTGTGCTTCCTCCCGTCGGCGAGCGGCGACGCCGACCACTACATCGTCCGCTTCTACCGCACGTTCGACGCGGCGCGCTGCGAGCCGACGCACGTCTCGCTGTTCCGGCGCGACGACGGGGCGAGCGGCGACCTTCGCACGCACCTGCTCTCCCAGGACCTGATCTACGTCGGCGGCGGCAACGTGATCTCGCTGCTCGGCGTGTGGCGGGCGCACGGGCTCGACGAGATCCTCCGGGAGTGCTGGCAGGCGGGCGTCGTGCTGTGCGGGCTCTCGGCCGGCTCGCTGTGCTGGTTCGCCCAGGGCGTGACCGCGTTCGTCGGCGAGCCTCGGGTGGTCGACGGCCTCGGCTTCCTGCCGTGGTCGAACGCCGTCCACTACGACGGGGAGCGCGGGCGGCGGGAGCAGTACCACGGGTTCCTGCGCGCCGGCGGCCTGCGGCCCGGCTACGCGTGCGACGACGGCGCGGCGCTGCACTTCGTCGGGCACGACCTCGAGCGCGCCGTCTCCTCGCGACGCGGTGCACGTGCGTATCGTGTGGAGATCGCCGCAGACGAAGTCACAGAGACGCCGTTGAGGACCCGCCATTTGGCCCGCATGGCGGCCATGGCCGCGTGAGCCAAGGCTCTCGCCGAATCTTCGGCCTGGGGGGCGGCGGCTTCACGATCGAGCCGGAGAACCCCGTGCTCGACCGCTTCATCCTGTCGCTCGCCGGCCGGCCGATCCCGCGGATCTGCTTCCTCCCCACGGCCTCGGGCGACCCCGACGACCACATCGCCCGCTTCCACGCGGCCTTCGACGGCGAGCTGTGCGAGCCCAGCCACCTCTCGCTGTTCCGCCTCGGCCGCCGGCCGGTGGCCGTCGCCGAGCACCTGCTCTCGCAGGACATCATCTACGTCGGCGGCGGCTCGATGGTCAACCTGCTCGCGATCTGGGCCGCCCACGAGCTCGACCGCATCCTCGTCGAGTGCTGGCGCCAGGGCATCGTCCTCGCCGGCCTCTCGGCCGGGTCGATGTGCTGGTTCGAGGTCGGAGTCACGACGTCGGCGGGGAAGCCCGCGCCGGCCCGAGGGCTCGGGCTCCTCCCCGGCTCCAACTGCGTCCACTACGACGGCGAGCCCGCGCGCCGGCCGATCTACCTCGAGGGCGTCCGCACCGGCCGGATCCCCGGCGGCTACGGCGTCGACGACGGCGTCGGGCTGCTGTTCGAGGGAACCCGGCTCGATCGCGTCGTCACCTCACGCGCGGGCGCGCACGCCTACCGGGTCCACGGGCGCGACGGCGTCGTCACGGAGACGCAGCTCCAGCCCGAGCGTCTCAGCGCCGCGCCGGGACACGAGGCGCCGGCCGACGTCGTCGAGCTGCGCCGCGTGCACGAGCTCCGCCGGCGCGGCTAGCGCTCGCCCGGAGCCTTCTGCGGGTACATCCCGATGCTCCGGCCCACGTCGAGCGCGATCCGGATGATCCGGTTCTGCTCCATGATGTGCGCGGCCGGATAGCCCTCGCCCGGTGAGGCGCGCTCGGGGCGGCCCACGAACCCGAACGACAGGTGCCTCGGCAGCACCTGCATGAGCCGCGGCGACATGTGTGCCCGCGCGCCCATGTTGCGGGGCTCCTCCTGGACCCAGAGGACCTCGCGGAGGTTCGGATAGCGCCCCGCGACCTGGAGGATCTGCTCCTGCGGGAACGGGTACAGCAGCTCGACGCGGGCGATCGCGATCTCCGGCTTGTCCTGGCGCTCGGGCGAGCCGACGAGGTCGTAGTAGATCTTGCCCGTGCAGAGGATGAGCCGGGTGACCTTGTCGTCGGCGATGCGCGGCTCGGGCAGCACCTGGTGGAATTGCGACTCCGACAGGTGCTCGATCCGGTTCGTCGCCTGCGGCAGGCGCAGCAGCGACTTCGGCGTCATGACGATCAGCGGCCGCTGCTTGGCGATTCGCGCCTGGCGCCGCAGGAGGTGGAAGTACTGCGCCGGCGTCGTCGGGTTCGCGACGCGGATGTTGCCCTCCGCGGCCAGCTGCAGGAAGCGCTCGAGCCGGGCCGAGGAGTGCTCGGGCCCGGAGCCCTCGTATCCGTGCGGCAGCAGGAGCGTGAGGCGCGAGGTCTGCCCCCACTTCGCGAGGCCGGAGACGATGAACTGGTCGATGATCACCTGGGCCGAGTTCGCGAAGTCGCCGAACTGGGCCTCCCAGAGGACCAGCGTCTCCGGCGCCTCCTGCGAGTAGCCGTACTCGAAGCCGAGGCAGCCGACCTCGGACAGCGGCGAGTTGTGGAGCTCGAACGGCGCGAGCGCGCCGGGGAGGCTCTGGATCGGCGAGAACTCCTGGCCGGAACGGGCGTCGTGCAGGACGAGGTGGCGCTGGGAGAACGTGCCCCGCTCGGTGTCCTGGCCCGTGAGGCGGATCGGGATGCCCTCGGTCAGGAGCGACGCGAACGCCAGCGACTCGGCGTGCGCCCACGTGATGCCGCCGCTCTCGCCCAGGGCCTCGCGCCGCTGCTCGAGCTGCTTGACGAGCTTCGGATGGACCGTGAACCCGTCCGGGAAGTGCAGGAGCTCATCGTTCAGCACGCGCAGACGGTCGGCGGAGACGGCGGTCGCGACCTCCGGGCTGGCGGTGCGGTCGAGCTGGTACTCGCCGGTCTGCTGCTCGACGGGCTCGTGCGCGGCGATCCGCGCCTTCAGCTCCTGGTGCTCGCTCGTAAGCTCGGCCCAGGCCTCGTCGACCATCGCGTCGGCGTCCGCCTTGCTGACGACGCCGCGCTCGACGAGCTGCCCGGCGAAGAGGTCGCGCACCGGCGGGTGCTTCTTGATCAGCTGGTACATCTCCGGCTGGGTGTAGGCGGGCTCGTCGGCCTCGTTGTGACCGAAGCGCCGGTAGCCGATCAGGTCGATGACGACGTCGTGGCCGAACCGCTGACGGAAGGCGAACGCCAGGCGCACGGCCGAGACGCACGCGGCGACGTCGTCGGCGTTGACGTGGATGATCGGGACGTCGAAGCCCTTCGCCAGGTCCGAGGCCCACCGGGTCGAGCGGGAGTCGTCGGGATCGGTGGTGAAGCCCACCTGGTTGTTCTGGATGATGTGGACGGTGCCGCCGACGTGGTAGCCGTCGAGCGCCTGGAGGTTGAGCGTCTCCGCGACGACGCCCTGGCCGGGGAACGCCGCGTCGCCGTGGAGGACGATCGGGATCGCGGCGTTCGTCTCCTGGTGGGCGTGCGGGCCCTCGCGCGTCGTCTGGGCGGCGCGGGTCGCGCCGGCGACGACGGGCGAGACGTACTCCAGGTGGCTCGGGTTCGACTCGAGCCGGACGAGCACGGAGCGGTCGTCGCCCAGCTCGTAGTTGCCCTGGGTGCCGTGGTGGTACTTGACGTCGCCGGTGCCGCCCTGGGGGATCGTGGTGATCGCCTCGAGCGTCGAGGCGCCCTCGAACTCGGCGAAGATCGTCTCGTAGGGCCGGCCGAGGTTGTGGGCGAGCACGTTCAGCCGCCCGCGGTGCGCCATCCCGATCACGACCTCGCGGGCGCCCTCGCCGGCGCCGAGCTGGATCAGCTCGTCGATCATCGGCACCGTCATGTCGACGCCCTCGATCGAGAACTGCTTCTGCCCGAGATAGGCCTTGTGCATGAAGCGCTCGAGCGCGTCGACCTCGGTCAGCCGCTTGAGGAGCGCGAGCGCCTCGTCGTCGGTCAGCTGGGTCCGGAACGTCCCCGTCTCGATCCGCTTTCGCAGCCACATCCGTTGCTCGTGGCTCGCGATGTGCTCGATCTCGTAGGCGATCGTGCCGCAGTAGGTCTCGCGCAGGTGCGGGAGCGCCTCCTCGAGCGTCTCGCCGGGCACGGCCATCCGCAGGATGTGCGCCGGGATCTGGCGCATGAGCTCGGGCGTCAGATGGACCGTCTCGGGCTCGAGCGCGGGGTCGCCGACGGGCGGGGAGCCGAGCGGGTCGAGCTTCGCCGCCAGGTGGCCGTGGGTGCGGTGCGCCTTGAGGACGGAGGTCGCGGCCTGCACGGCCTGGAGGAGCTCCTCGCTCGGCGCGGCGGCGGGCACGGGTGCGGCGGGCGCGGCCACGGCCGGCGCAGGCTTCGCGGGCAACGGCGCCAGTGGCGCGCCGAGGTCGGCGAAGACGCGCTCGTAGAAGCCCTCGTCGCCCTGAAGCAGCGCCTCGACGCGCTGGAGGAACCGGCCCGACTCGGCGCCCTGGATGATCCGGTGGTCGTAGGTCGACGTGAGACCCATGACCTTCTCGG
>JAOPZQ010000675.1 GCA_025964075.1 Solirubrobacterales bacterium
AGCGCAACAAGAAAGACTTGACCCCCTCTTCGCGCCCCGCCGAGGCGGCTCGGCGCTGGACCTTGCGCGCGTAGAGCAGCGCCGGCAGGTTCTCGGGCACCTCGGCGAAGATCCCGCGCTCGCGGCCGTCCTCCGTGCTCTTGATCTCGTCCCAGTTCCGGAGGACCTCGCCCGCCGTCTCCGCCTCGACCTCGCCGAACACGTGCGGGTGGCGGCGGATCAGCTTCTGGCGACAGTGCTCGGCGACCTGGGCCAGATCCCCCGCGCCCCGCTCCTCGAGCAGCAGCGAGAGGAAGTGGACCTGGAACAGGACGTCGCCCAGCTCGTCGAGCAGCTTCGCGTCGTCGCCGCGGTTCGCGGCGTCGGCGAGCTCGTAGGCCTCCTCGACGGTGTGGGGGACGATCGAGCGCTCGTCCTGCTCGCGATCCCACGGGCACTCGCGGCGCAGGCGACGCGTCAGCTCGTCGAGGTCGAGCAGGGCCTGCTGGGCGGCGGCGCGGTCCACCCGCCCGAGGCTACTGACCCGTGGTCGTGGTGGCCGTGGTGCTCGTCTTGGCCGTCGGCGCGTTCTTGCAGAGGTCCTTGACCGTGAACCCCTTGCGGCACGTCGTTTGCGCCTTCCACTTCTTGCTGAACGTCTTCACGTAGGCGTTGACGGCGTTCTGCTGCTTCTGGGAGATCAGTTGCTGGCGGATCGCCAGCGTCGCGTTCGCCAGCGACTGCGTCGTGCCCGCCGTGATCTTCTTGACCTGGAAGACGTAGTAGCCGAACTGGCCCTTGATCGGCCCGAGCAGCTTGCCGGTCGGGGCCGCGAAGGCGGCGGTGTCGAGCGCCTTGTCCTCCTGGCCCTTGACGACGCCGGAGAGGAGCCCGTTCGTCAGCTTGCTCTGCTGGTCGATCGAGTACTTCTTGACGACGGCCTTCCAGCTCTGTCCGTGCTGGAGCGCGGCCTTCGCCTGGTTCGCCGTTGCCGCCGTCTTCGTCAGCACGACGAGCAGGTCCCGCTTCTCGGGCTGCGCGAACTGCGACTTGTGCGAGTTGTAGTACTGCGAGATCTCCGCCGCCGTGGCCGTCGTCTTGCCCTTGGTGATCATCGCCTGCAGCTTCGTCGAGAGCGCGTTCAGCTTCAGCCGGTAGAGGATGTCCGGGATCGTCAGCCCGGACGTCTTCAGGAACTGCTGGAACTGCGACTCCTGCGGGTACTGCTGCTGCTTCGTGGTCTTGAACTGCTGGTCCACGGTCTTGTCGGTGACCGTGAGCTTCTTGTCCTTGGTCTCGCCCTCGAGCCACTGCGACTGGATGAGGAACGACACCGTCGCGTCACGAACGCGGTTGTACGACGTCTGGCACTGCGTCTTGATCTGGGCGTCCGAGACCTTCGGCTTCCCCTTCGCCGGCTTCGGCAGCGCCTTCCGGTAGGCGGCGATGCACTTCGTGAACGTCGGCGGGTCGGGCACGATCGTCGGCGCGCCGGGCGACTGCGCGGCGTCCTGCTTGGCGTAGATCGGCAGCCAGTGCGAGAACTGCGCCTTGGTGATCTTGGTGCCGCCGATCGTGGCGATCGAGTTGCCGGGCAGCCCGCCGCCACAGGCGGAGAGGGCGAGCGCGATCACAAAAAAGGCGCCAAGCGCCTGGAGCGTACGACGGGACAGCATCACGAGCGCGGCAGCATAGCGAAGGGCGTCTAAGCGCCAGTTAACGATCCCCCACCCATCAGACTACTGCCAGCTCGGCCTCGCGGACCGCAGCCAGCAGCTCGTCGGCGGCACGGACGACGGCGGGGAACTGCTGCGCCGGATCGTCGGGAACGCGGATCGAGAACTGCGACTTGCCGAACTCGTACAGCGTCCCCGGAAGCCGCTCGCGCAGGCGCTTGGCACGCTCGGCGTCGAGCTCGATCGGCGTCACCGCGAGGCGACCTCCGCGGAAGGAAACGGCGCGGGCGCCCACCTGGCCGAGCTTGATGCGGGCCTGCTGGAGGAGCAGCAGGTTCTCCAGCGGCTCGGGGACGGGCCCGAAGCGGTCCTCGAGCTCCTCGCGGAGCAACGCGAGGTCGGACACCTCGCGCGCGGCGGCGATCCGCCGGTGGACGTCGACCTTCGCCTGCTCGTAGGGGATGTAGTCCGCCGGCACGTAGGCGTCGACGCTCACGTCGAGGCGCACGGGCTCGGCGTCCTCGCCGACTCCGGTGCCCTCCATCGAGGAGACGGCTTCGTCGAGCATCTGCAGGTAGAGCTCGAACCCCAACGCCGCGACATGGCCGGACTGCTCGTCGCCGAGCAGGTTGCCGGCGCCCCGGATCTCCAGGTCGCGCATCGCGATCTTGAAGCCGGCGCCGAGCTCCGTGTAGTCCGAGAGCGCGGAGAGCCGCTTGGTCGCCTCCTCGGTCAAGGCCGCGTGGCTCGGATACAGGAGGTACGCGTAGGCGCGCTCGCGACTCCGGCCCACGCGGCCCCGGATCTGGTAGAGCTGCGAGAGCCCGAACTGGTCCGCCCGCTCGACGATCAGCGTGTTCGCGGCCGGGATGTCGATGCCCGACTCGATGATGCTCGTGGAGACGAGCACGTCGGCGTCGCCGCGGAGGAACGACAGCATCCGCTCCTCGAGCTGGCGCTCGTCCATCTGGCCGTGAGCCACCTCGACGCGGGCCTGCGGGATCAGCGCGCGGATTCGCACCGCGGTCTCGTCGATCGTCTCCACGCGGTTGTGGAGGAAGAACGCCTGGCCGCCGCGGGCGAGCTCGCGCTCGAGCGCCTGCTTGACGAGCTGCTCGTCGTACTCGCCGACGTAGGTCTTGATCGGCCGCCGGCCCTCGGGCGGCGTCTCGATCACAGTGATGTCGCGCACGCCGGCCATCGACATCTGGAGCGTCCGCGGGATCGGCGTCGCGCTCATCGCGATCACGTCGACCTTCAGCGTGAGCTGGCGCAGGAGCTCCTTCTGCTTGACGCCGAACCGCTGCTCCTCGTCGACCACGATCAGCCCGAGGTCCTTCGCGCGCACGTCGCGTGAGAGCAGCCGGTGCGTGCCGATGAGGACGTCGACCTTGCCCTCGGAGAACGCCTTCACCGCCGCGCGCTGCTCGGCCGGCGCGCGGAAGCGCGACACGTGCTCGACGGTGAACGGGTAGTCCTTCAGCCGCTCGGTGAACGTGCCGTAGTGCTGCTGCGCGAGGATCGTCGTCGGGCACAGGACCATGACCTGCTTGCCGGCCTCGGCGGCCTTGAACGCCGCGCGCAGCGCGACCTCGGTCTTGCCGTAGCCGACGTCCCCGCAGATCAGCCGGTCCATCGGGCGTGGCGCCTCCATGTCGACCTTGACCTGCTCGATCGCCTCGGCCTGGTCGGGCGTCTCGGTGAACGGGAACGCGCCCTCGAAGTCGCGCAGCCACTCGGTGTCGTCGGGGAACGCGAACCCCGGGCGGCGCTTGCGCTCGGCGTAGAGGTTGAGGAGCTCGCCGGCCATCTCCTGCGCCGCGCGCCGGGCGCGCGACTTGGTCTGGTCCCAGCGCGTGCCGCCGAGCTTCGACAGCGGCGGGTGAGCCGCGCCCGCCCCGACGTAGCGCGAGATCTTCGCGAGCTGCTCGACCGGCATGAAGACCCGGTCGGTGCCGGCGTACTCGAGCGTCAGGTAGTCGCGCGTGACCCCGGCCACGGTCTTCGTGTCGAACCCGGCGAAGCGGGCGATCCCGTGGTCCTCGTGGACGACGATGTCGCCCGTGCGCAGGTCCGTGAACGAGCGGAGCAGGCCGCGGCGTCGCGGCGCGCTGCGCGAGCGTCTCGTGGATCCGCTTCGGGTTGACGTAGAGATGGCGCG
>JAOPZQ010000051.1 GCA_025964075.1 Solirubrobacterales bacterium
CCGCGCCGCCGCTGGCCGCCGCCGCAACGCCGGCCGCCGTCGTCGCGCAACCCGCGCCGACGCCGCTGAGCCATGTCGGGTTCATGGACACCGAGCTGCAGGCACACGAGTACTTCCGGGCCGAGTACGACGTCGACGCCCGGGCCCCCGGCGCCGACAGGCTCGTCGACGCCATCGCGCTGCCGAGGGCGAACAACGTCCGCGGCTTCCTGCGAGCCGCTCACGATCCCGCGCAGACCGAGCCGACGGTCGATGTCGTCGTCTGCGTCCACGACGCGCTGGACGACGTGCGGGTGTGCCTGTGGTCGGTGCTGCACAAGACCGACCGGCCGTTCCGGCTGGTCGTCGTCAACGACGGCAGCGACGACGCCACGACCGAGTACCTCGAGGAGCTCGTCAGCACGGAGCCCGCGATCAACCTCATCCACCGGGCCGATCCGCCGCACGGCTATACGATCGCCGCCAACCTCGGGCTGCGGGCGGCGACCGGCGACTATCTCGTACTGCTCAACAGCGACACGATCGTCACCTACGGCTGGCTTGACCGCATCGTGGAATGCGGCGAGTCCGACCCGGCGATCGGGATCCTCGGGCCCCTGTCCAACGCCGCCAGCCACCAGTCGGTGCCCGAGCTGCGCAGCGCCGGCGCGTGGTCGACCAACCCCCTACCGCCCTTCGCGACGCCGGACGCGATCGCCAAGCTGCTGGAGCGCGTCTCGACCCAGGACCGCCCGCGGATCCCGTTCATCAACGGCTTCTGCTACGTGATCAGGCGCGCGGTGATCGACGCGATCGGCTACCTCGACGAGGAGCACTTCGCCAGCGGCTACTGCGAGGAGAACGACTTCTCCGTCCGGGCTGCCGAGGCGGGGTTCGAGCTCGCGGTGGTCGACGACGGCTACGTCTTCCACGCCAAGTCGAAGTCCTTCGGCGTGGAGGGCCGCAAGGTCATCTCCAAGCGCAACTACGAGATATTCCTCGACAAGCACGGCCGGGAGCGGATTCAGGCCGCGGTCAAGGGCCTGGAGTCCAACACGGCGCTCGCGCCGCTGCGCGCAAAGGCGTCGGACGCCCTGTCGAGCTCCCAGTCGCTCGCCGCGGCGCTGGACACCACCCGCCACGAGGCGCTGGAGATCGTCTTCGTGCTCCCCGGCATCGGCGCCGGCGGCTCCGGAGGATCGCACTCGATCTACCAGGAGGTGCATGGGATGCGCGCGCTGGGACTGGACGCGCGCATCGCCCTGACCGCGAAGTCCTTCGACCGCGCGCGGGCGGCCTACGACGATGCCGACGAGATCTTCGTGCCCTACGGGAACGCGGCCGAGCTCGCCGAGGTCACGGCGACCGCCGATGTCATCTCGGCCACGCACTTCAAGTCCGCCGTGATGATCGCCGAGCTCAAGACCCGGCGCGACGACTTCCTGCCGGCGTACTACGTCCAGGACTACGAGCCGTTCTTCACCGGGCGCGACACCGCCGACGTCGTCGAGGCGACCGCGAGCTACACGCTGATCCCCGATTGCCTGCTGTTCGCCAAGACGCACTGGCTGTGCAACATCGTCAGCGCGCGCCACGGCGTCCACGTCGCCAAGGTCGAGCCGAGCATCGACGAGTCGATCTACCGGCTCCGCGATCTGCGCCCCGACAGCGGGCCGTTGCGCATCGCCGGAATGGTGCGCCCGCGAACGCCGCGACGCCAGCCCAGCGCGACGGTCGCGGTGATGGAGGAGATGAGCCGCGAGTTCGGCGAGGCCGTGCGCGTCACGCCGTTCGGCTGCTCGACGGCCGACCTGGAGCGGCTGACCGATCACGAGCCGCTGCTGCGCCGTCACCGGGGCCTGCTGAGCCGGGCCGAGGTCGCCGAGCTGCTCGGCAGCAGCGACGTCTTCCTCGACATGTCGATGTACCAGGCGTTCGGCCGCACGGCACTCGAGGCGATGGCCTGCGGCGCCACGGCGGTGGTGCCGCGCCTGGGCGGCGTGTGGGAGTTCCTCGAGCACGGCGAGAACGGCTTCGCGATCGACGCGTTCGAGCCCCAGCAGGCCTACGACGTGCTCGCCGGTCTCGTCGACTATCGCGGCCGGGTGATCCAGCTGCAGGCCCGCGCACGCCAGACGGGCGCCAAGTACTCGGTCCTCCGTGCCGCCCTGTCGGAGTACCTCGTCTTCGCCCGCGAGCACGCGCTGCGCTTCGGCGCGCGCAGCGCCGCCAGCTCCTGACGCCCGTCACGACGCGCGACGAACCCGATGCCGACCGACGAAGAATCGCCACCGCACGCCGGCGCCGCTCGGTTGGATCTAAGCCTGCGGGATTGGGCGTTGTGCCATCAACACGAGGTGATGCACACGACCACGTGGATGGGCGTCCAGATCCGGAAGAACCCGCTCGATGCCTGGGTGTGCCAAGAGCTGCTCCATCGCGTGCGCCCCGATGTGGTCATCGAGATCGGGTCCTACGTCGGCGGGAGCACGCTGTACTTCGCGAACCTGCTCGACCTCCTCGGGCACGGCGAGGTGATCTCGATCGACGTATCGCGCGCCGGGTATGGCGTCGATCATCCCCGCGTGGTCGAGGTGACCGGCAGCTCTGGCGACTCCGCCGTCATCGACGAGGTCGCGAGGCGCTGCTCGGGTCGTCGCACGTTCGTGATCCACGATGGCGACCATCGTCGCGACGCCGTTCTCGGCGATCTCAGGGCCTACGGCGGGCTCGTGTCGGTCGGCTCGTACTTCGTCGTCGAGGACGGGATCGTCGACTTGTACCCGGTGGGCAGCGCCCTCCACCCGGCCAAGATCGCGGACGGGCCGCTGCGCGCGGTCGAAGCGTTCCTCGCCGAAGACGACCGCTTCGAGATCGACGGGCACTGTGAGCGCTACGGGCTGACGTGGAATCCCGCCGGGTTCCTGCGCCGAGTCAAGTGAACGCAGATCTCGAGAACCTGCGCCAGCGCTATCTCGGCGCGCTGCGGCGAGCGCTCGTGGGAGGCTCGACGACATACCCGTACCGTTTCGTGAAGCGACCGAAGACGGCGGCGGAAGCCGAGACCTACGACCGTCTCCGCGCCGAGGGCGTCGAGCTCGTTACTCGGTCCCCGCCTCCGCGCGATCTGTACGAGGTCGGCGGCGGCTGGCCTGCCACCTCGCTGACGATGATCGGTGAACGGCGGCTCGAGCACCTCCAGCGGTCCGTCGAGACCGTGATTCGCGAAGGCGTCGAGGGTGACCTCATCGAGACCGGAGTCTGGCGGGGTGGAGCGACCATCCTCATGCGCGCGGTTCTCCAGGCCTACGGCGTCACGGATCGTCGAGTGTGGGTCGCCGACTCGTTCGCGGGGGTCCCGGCGCCCGACCCGGAGCACTTCCCTGCCGATGACGGCGATCGACTCCACGAGCAGCCAGCCCTGGCCGCTGGGTTGAATGAGGTGAAAGCGAA
>JAOPZQ010000054.1 GCA_025964075.1 Solirubrobacterales bacterium
TGCGAGTCGACCGGGCTCGGACTGCTGCCCTGGTCGCCGCTCGGCGGTGGGTGGCTGACCGGCAAGTACCGCAAGGACGCGCGGCCGAGCGGCGCGACGAGGCTCGGCGAGAACCCCGACCGCGGTGTCGAGGCCTACGACCGTCGCAGCACCGCCCAGCGCACGTGGGACGTCATCGACGCGGTGCAAGCCGTCGCCTCCGTCCGCGGCGTCACCATGGCCCAGGTCGCGCTCGCGTGGCTGGTCGACCGGCCGATGGTGACCTCGGTCATCCTGGGCGCCCGAACCGTCGAGCAGCTGCGGGACAACCTCGGCGCCGCGGACCTGCATCTCGACGGAGAGGATGTCGCGCGCCTCGACGCCGCGAGCGATCCCGCTCCGGCCGACTACCCCTACGGGGGGCCGGGCAGCGAGCAGCGCAGCCGCGCCCTCTGATCGCTCAGCTGTCCGGGGCCGGGTCGGCCGTGACCTGAAGCACGACGATGGCGACGTCGTCGCGAGGCTCCAGGTCTCGCGAGTCGAGCAGGGAGCGCTCGATCGCGGCGATGATCTGGGGTGGCTCGCTCCCGGCGCACGACGCGAGGATCGATTCGAGCTCGGAGACGTGCACGATCCGGCCGGGAGCGTAGGCCTCGATCAGCCCGTCGCTGTAGAGGAGGATCGTGTCGCCGGGCAGCAGCTCGACGCTGTGGTCGACGAGGAACGGCTGGGGATCCACGCCGAGGAGCGAGCCCGGTTCGCCGAGCTCGGCCACGCTGCCGTCGGCACGGAGGATCAGCGGCAGCGGATGGCCGCCGCTAGACATCGTCACGGCGGCGCTCGCGCCGTTGAGGTCGAGGGTCGCGTAGATCGCCGTGCACAGGGCGCCGGCATCGTCGTCCTGACGGCGGACCGCTTCGTTGAGCGAGGCCAGGACCCGGCTGGGAAGGCGCTCGCGCAGCGAGGCGGCCCGCAGCGTGTGGCGCGCGAGCGCGGTCAGCGCCGCCGCGCGCGGGCCCTTACCGCAGACGTCTCCCAGGATCACCGCCCACCGGCCGTCGGAGACCCGGAACAGGTCGTAGAAATCTCCGCCGACCAGGTGGCCCTCGCCGGCGGCGCTGAAGTAGGCAGCGCGGGAGACCCCCGGCACCTCCGGCAGCTGCCGCGGCACGAGGCTCTGCTGCAACGTCGCCGCGATCTCGCGCTCGGCCCGCTCGGCCCGCCGCCGCTCGCTGGTCACCGCGGCGAGGACCAGGGCGCTTACGCCTGCGACCGCCACGAAGGTCTGCGCCAGGAGCAGGCGGTCGTCGGGCCCGCTCGTCGCGAACGGTCCCTTGCCGTTGGCCGTGAACGTCACGGCGACAGCCGCGACCATCAGGCTGCCGGCCGTCGCTCCCGGCTGCCAGAAGCGCAGCGCCGCCCACGTCAAGAGCGGGAAGACGACGTAGACGAGGTTCGTCGACTGCGAGAAGACGAGCACGCTCACGCCGGCGAGGACGAGCACCAGCGCGACCGCTTCGGCTGGGCGCCCCGGCAGCCGTCGGAACCGACGATGGCTCGCCGCGACGAGGAGCACCGGTGCGACGATCAGGTCCCCGCCCATGTCGCCAAGCCACCACGTACGCCAGACCGAGGGAACGTGGGCGAAGGCGACGGCATCGCCGAGGAGCAGGCTCGCCACGCCGACGCTCGCGCTCACCATCGTGCTGAGGACGGCCCCGCACGCGACGAGCGAGAGCACGTCCCGCACGCGCTCCAGACTCGGACGAAAGCGGGCGACCCGTCGCAGCAGATAGGCCCCGACCAGCGCCTCGAGCGTGTTCCCACAAGTGATCCCCAGCACCGTCACGGCCGGCACGCCGGTATCCAGGTTCGTGAGCAGCGCACCGAGCGCAACGGCCGGCCACAGCCGATAGCCGCCGAGGATGAGAGCCACGAGCGCGATCCCGGTCGGCGGCCAGATAGCGCTGACGCTGTGAATCGCGAACGCGAGGTGCAGCCCGAGCTTGCCCGACGCCGCATAGACGCCGGCCACCGCGACGATCTGAAGCGCGTAGCGACCCTCTTCCCGGCGCCGGCGCCGGCGCCGGTGCCGGTCTTCACGACGCTGCGACACGACTGACCCGTCGATGGCAAGCGGCCGCATGCGCGACGACTTACGAACCGCCCCTACGTCGCCTTCCATGCGCGGACGCTAACCGAGTCGCCGTACGCCGTGTTGCGGGAAGGCCGGGGACGACGGTCGGTAAGTTCCGCTGCATGACGACCTTGTACGAACACGCCGGCGGCGACACCGGCCTGCACCGACTCGAGGAGCTCTTCTACTCGAAGGTCCTCGCCGATCCGCTGCTGCAGCCGCTGTTCGGCGAGGGGCAGCCTCACCACGTCGAGCACCTGACGTGGTTCACGGCGGAGTCGTTCGGCGGACCCGACCGCTTCACGAGAGAGCTGGGCTTCGACCACCTCGTCGATGTGCACCGCGGGCTCGGGATCACCGACGAGCAGAGGGAACGGTTCGTCGCCCTGTACCTCGAGGCCCTCGACGAGGCCGGTCTGCCCCGCGACGAGCCGTTCCGCGAAGTGGTCCGCTCTCACGTCGAGTTCGGCGCGGGCGTGGCACAGCAGAACTCCCGGGCCACCACGGAGAGCGAGCTCTACCCTCTCGACCGCGTCCCTCTTTGGGAGTGGGAAGGAGACGACTCCGCCGCGGAGTCGTGACGACGGAACGGGTCAGGCTCCGCCGTTCGGCGGCTCGCCAGACGGGTCGAGCACGAAGATCTCGACGAGGCGGTCGGGGTCGAAGAGCACCTGGCTGTGGTAGCTCACCACCTTGCGTCCCAGCACGTCCTCGACGCGGCGGATGAGCTCCGGGGCGATCACGGACTGGAAGCGCAGGCGGTACTCGCGGACCGCGTCGTGCGCGCCGCCGCGGATCATCGTCTCCTCGTCCCGGGTCAGGCCGCCGCTCATGACGCAGAAGACATACTCGTCGTCGCACATGAAGGTCTTCGCGTGCGTCGGCCCGCGACCGTAGAGATCCTTCATCGTCCGCACGATCACCTGCGAGATGCGTGCCTGGAGCGAGAGCGCGTCCTGCTCCTGTCCGGCCTCGGTATCGAAGTCCGGCATTGCTAGACACTAGCGAGGCGGGCGGCCCAGCGTGCGGACGATGTCCCCGTTTGGAGATTCTCCGAAGGGATACACTGAGATCAGAGCGCGCCGACGACAGCTTGCGCGCGTTCTCGCAGAGAAGGTAGGTACGGCTCCGACTGCAATGCCGTCATGCGAGTGGGACCTGTCGCCCCCTTCCACGCAGCAAGAGGAGCTATCTCATGAGTTCTACGAACGCCCCCACGGGGACCGGCGTCGACCAGCCGACCGGGGTCGCGGGCCGCAACCGCCCGGCCACGACCACCCGCGAGCGCCCGCGCCGGCTGTCGACGGAGACGAAGGCCGCGTTCAAGACGACGGAGTTCGCCATGTACGTCGTCCTCCTCGTCGGCGTGCTCATCGCCGGCGCGGTGACGAAGGCGAGCCATTACGCCGGCCGGCACGACGTCTTCCGGGCGGATCGGGTGTGGCTGTACGCCACGATCCTGACGGTCGGCTACATGGTCAGCCGCGGCGTCGCCAAGGCCGGAAGCCGGCAGCCGTACGACGAGAGCTCGTAGCCCTGCCGCGCCATCAGGCGCCGGGGACCCGCACGGCAGGCGCCACGCGCCTGCCGTGCGGGAATCGCCGGGAACCTCCGACGCTACCCAGGAGAACGAATGACCGCTTCCAACGGCCAGATGCTCGTCCGTGACCGCCAGAGCCTGCGCGTCGCCCGGCTCTCCGCCGCACCCTATCCGCCGGCGCCGTTCGCCTGCGACGTCTTCCCCGAGGGCCGTCGGGTCCGGCTCGCCCCGATCGGGGAGCTCGACCTCGCGAGCACCCCGAAGCTCGAGCGCACCGTCCGCGAGCTGCTCGAGCTGGGGTTCGACGATCTGACGATCGATCTCCGACAGGTCTCCTCCGCCGACGCGAGAGCGCTGCGGCTGATCCTCGACCTCGACGCGGCGCGGCGTGCCGGTGACCTCAGCCTCACGTTGTTGCGGGGACCCGACGAGACGCAGCGCATCTTCGAGGTCACCGGCACACTCGGCCGGCTCCCGTTCCGTAACCAGACCGAACCCTGGTAGCGGGCATGGTCCGCGAAGCGGTAGGACGAGGTGGGGTTGCCGTGCAGGAACACCATGGCCGGAGCGTCGGGCGATCCGGTCTCGGTGTGGGCGCGGTGGGAGTCGAGGACGGCGGCGACGGGCATGAGTGTCAGCTCCTTTCGAACGACCGGGTCAGGCTCGGGCGAGTTGGGTGTCGGCCCGCTCGGCGACGGTGGTGAGCACGCGCCGAGCGGCCGCCATGTCGTCGGCCGGGATGTCGGCGAACAGCGGCGCGGTGGTCTGCTCGATGGCGGCGCGGGTACGCGCGTATCGCTCGCGTCCTGCGTCGCTGAGCGCGACGAGCGACCCTGACGCCGTCTGCAGCAGCCGCTCGTCCGTCATCTCCGTGATCGTCGCCTCCGCCGCCGTGCCGTCGATCCGCACGGCGTTGGCGAGTTGGCCCACGAGCTGGCTGCGGTCGATGCTCTCGCCGCCCGAGGCGGTGAAGTTGAGCGCCACCCACTGGTGGAACGTGCCGCCGGCGCCGGCCAGCACCTGGTCCATGAGCGCGCGCAGGGTTCGCTCGGTCCGGCCGATGTACTGGGTGAGGGGCGGGGTGGGGGTCATGGCTTCTCCTGAAGGAATCGTTGGCTGACTCAACATTGGTTCCTCCAACGGTATCAGGTCGTTGGTGTCCCCAACAAACACCTATACTGACGGGCATGAAGCGCGAGCCCCCGGCCGCCGACGCGATGCCCTTCTCGCGGATCCTGGAGATGCCGACCTGGCTGATCACGCGGGCCTACGCGTACTCCCACCGGCTATTGGCCGAGGGGTTCGCCGCCGCGG
>JAOPZQ010000056.1 GCA_025964075.1 Solirubrobacterales bacterium
CGCGAGCGCCTCGCGGCCGCCGCGCGGGCCGCGGCGGCGGGGCCGTACTCGTGGGACCGGGCGGCGGCGGCGACCCTCGACGTCTACCGGGGGCTGGTGGAAAATGGGGGCTGACCCCTTTTTCCACGACAATCCCGCACGGTGCCCCGCCTCCTGTTCTGGGTCCCCGTCGCACTGCTCGCCTACGCGCAGGCGGGCTACGGCGTGCTGCTCGCCGTGGCCGACCGGGTCGTCCCGGCGCGGCCGCCCCCCCCGGGCCAGCCCGAGCTGCCGACCGTGACCGTCATCGTCGCCGCCTACCGCGAGGAGCCGGTGATCGCCGACCGCGTGGCCAACCTCCGCGCGCTCGACTACCCCGGCGAGCGCCTCGAGCTCGTGGTCGCCTGCGACGGCTCGCCCGACGCGACGGCCGAGCGGGCGCGCGCCGCCGGCGCGGACCGCGTGCTCGAGCTGCCGCGCGGGGGGAAGATCCGCGCCCAGGACGCCGGCGTCCGCGCGGCCGCCGGCGAGATCGTCGCCTTCTCCGACGCGAACGCCACATGGGCGCCGGACGCGCTGCGCCGCCTCGTCGCGCCGTTCGCCGACCGCGAGGTCGGCTACGTGTGCGGCCAGGTGCGCTTCGAGAATCCGGAGGGCGGCACCAACCAGGAGGGCGTCTACTGGCGCTACGAGATGTGGCTGCGCGAGCGCGAGTCGCGGCTGCACTCCGTCACCGGCGGAAACGGCGCGATCTACGCGACGCGCCGCGAGGCCTACGTCGAGGTCGACCCGGTGATGGGCCACGACCTGAGCTTCCCGTTCAACATGGTCAAGCGGGGATGGCGCGCGGTCTACGCGCCCGACGCGCTCGCCGCGGAGAAGATGGTCCCCTCGATCGAGGGCGAGTTCGCGCGCAAGCGGCGCATGATGAGCCACGCCTGGCCGATCGTCGTCGACGGCGGGCTCGCGGACCCGACGGGCTACCCGCCGCGCTACGCGCTGATGATCGCCTCCCACCGGCTGCTGCGCTACGCGAGCCCGTTCCTCCACCTCGCCGCCCTGGCGGCGAACGTCCTCCTCCTGCGCCGGGCCCGGATCTACGTCGCGACGCTCGCGCTCCAGCTCGGCGTGCTCGCCGGCGCCGCGCTCGCGTCCGCGCGGCCGACCCGGATCTTCCTCCTCTGCCGCTACTACGTCCTCACGACCGCCTCGCTGGCCGCGGGGCTGTGGGACTGGCGCCGCCGGGGCACCGAGGCGGGCTGGGACGCGCCGGAGGGGACGCGGTGAGCAAGCGTGCGCTCGACCTCCTGATCGCCCTCCCCGCGTCGCTGATCGCGGCGCCGGCGATCGCGCTCGCCTGCCTGGCGATCCGGCTGGAGAGCCCCGGCCACCCGATCTACCGCCAGCGCCGGGTGGGCCGCGACGGGGAGCCGTTCGACATCTACAAGCTCCGCACGATGGTCCGCGGCGCCGAGTTCACGGGCGCCGGCCTCGCCATCCAGGAGGGCGACGATCGCATCACCCGCGTCGGCGGGTTCCTGCGCCGGACCTCGCTGGACGAGCTGCCGAACCTGTGGAACGTCCTGCGCGGCGAGATGTCCATCGTCGGGCCGCGGCCGACCGTGCAGGTGCAGGTCGAGCAGTACACGCCCCGCCAGCGCGGGCGCCTCGCCGTCCACCCCGGGATCACCGGCTGGGCGCAGGTCAACGGCCGCGCCTCGCTCCCGTGGTCGGAGCGGATCGAGCTCGACCTCTGGTACGTCGAGCACCGCTCGCTGCGCCTGGACCTGGCCATCCTCGCCCGCACGCTGCGCCTCGTCCTCACCGGCCACGGTCTCTACAAGGGCGAGGCGGGAGGGTGGGGACGGTGAGCGGCGTGCTCCTCACCGGCGTCGGCAAGCGCTACGACATCGTCGCGACCTTCGCGCAGCACGGGACCGTCGTCGCCGCCGATCCCAACCCGCTCGCCCCCGCGCAGTACGCCGCCACGCATCGCCACGCCGTTCCGCGCATCGACGACCCCGACTACGTCCCGGCGCTCGCGCGGCTGTGCGCGGAGCACGACCTCGGCGCCGTCGTGCCGCTGACCGACCTCGACATCGAGGTGCTCGCCCACGCGCGCGCCGACGGCGTCCTCCCCGCGCTCGTCCCCGACCCGGAGATCGCCCGCGCGACCTACGACAAGTACGAGGCGCACCTCCTCCTCACGCGCCTGGGCCTCCCCTCGCCGCCGACCGTGCTCCCGGGCGAGCCGGTCGAGCGCTACCCCGTGATGGTCAAGCCGCGGCAGGGATCGGGAGCCCGCTCGATCCATCCGGCGCGCGACGCCGAGGAGGCGGCGTTCTTCTGCCGCTACGTCGAGGAGCCGGTGATGGTCCAGCGCCTGATGGACGGCCCGGAGTTCTCCATGGACTGCCTCTCCGATCGTCAGGGCCGCTGCCTCAATGTCATCCCGCGGACCATGATCGAGTCGCGCGGCGGGGAGTCGATCAAGGGCACGGTGATCGCCGACCGCGAGCTCATCGACCTCGGCCGGAGCGTCGTCGAGGCCCTCGGCGTCCGCGGACCGTGCACGGTCCAGGCCTTCCGCGACCGCGAGATCGGCCTCGGGATCACCGACGTCAACACGCGGTTCGGCGGGGCCTTCCCGGCGCCCGTTTATGCCGCCCTGCCGGGACGTACGTACCCGGAGCTGATCTTCCGGATGGCCCGCGGCGAGCAGGTCGAGCCCCACGTCGGCGAGTTCCGCGCGGGTCGCACGTTCACGCGCTACTTCTGGCAGCTCGAGCTCGACGAGGACCTCCGGCCGACCGGCCGCGACATCGTCGACCCGCCGGGTCCGCCCGCGCCGAGCTAGCGAGCGGGCCCGCACGGACGCTGTACAGTCCGCCTCGTACGAGGTCTGAGGAGGCTTCCGACTTGGCGCAAGGCGCCGGCGAACCGCCGTCCGGTCCCTTCCCTCTGCCGATCCAGGCTAAGGGCGGGGTCCGCCGCGAGGCCGTGCCGACCGGCCACGTCCGCGGGCGGCACTGCTTCCTGTTCGACGTCGACGAGGATCTCGGCCGCGGACTCGACCTCCGGATGCGGATGGTCGCCCGGCCGCTCGTGGCCGCCCGGGTCCACGAGATCTCCGCCGGCGAGTTCGACCTCGTCCCGCTGCTCGCCCAGCTCCGCCACGGCCTCGGGCTGCTCCTGATCGACGGGGTGGTCGCCCTCGACGTGCAGGTCGGCGACCGCACCGCGAGCGAGCTCGTCGGGAGCGGCGATCTGCTGGCCCCGTGGGTGAGCGACGACGACGTCATCCTGCTCGCGTCGGAGACGTTCTCGCGCGCGCTCGTGACGACGAAGATCGCGGTGCTCGACGAGGAGTTCGCCGCGCGCATCCGCCCGTGGCCGCAGATCGTGTACGAGCTCCTCCGCCGGGCGGTTCGGCGCACGATGGAGCTGAACGTGCACCGCGCGGCGACGTGCCACCCGCGCGCCGACGCCCGCATCGCCCTGCTCCTCTGGCACCTCGCCGAGCGCTGGGGCCGCGTCGAGCCGGGCGGCATCCTCGTCCCCGTGCCCCTCACCCACCGCCTGATCGGCCAGCTCGTGGGCGCGGAGCGCCCCTCCGTCTCGCATGCGCTCGGACGGCTGTCGAGCGCGGGCCTCGTCACGCGGCGGCCCGACGGCCTCGTGCTGCACGGCACCGCGGCCCATCACATCGCCTGCCTCGTCGAGCGGGCCGAAGAGGAGCAGGAGGAGGACCAGGCCGGGTGAGCGGCGTCGAGTTCTCACCGCGGCAGAACCAGACCGAGCAGCACGTGGTCCACGTGCTGTGGATGACGAGCGGCCTCGGCTGCGACGGCGACACCGTCGCGATGACCGCGGCGACCAGCCCGAGCCTCGAGGACCTGCTCGGCCGGACGATCCCCGGCATGCCGGGCGTCGTCATCTACAACCCGCTCCTCGCGGTCGAGTACGGCGAGGAGTTCATGAAGGCGTGGTACGAAGCCGAGGCCGGCAACCTCGATCCGTTCATCCTCGTGCTCGAGGGCGCGGTGCCCAACGAGGAGATCAACGGCGACGGGCACTGGTCGGGGTTCGGCGTCGACCCGGTGAGCGGGCAACCGATCACCACCAACGAGTGGATCGACCGCCTCGCCCCCCACGCGGCCATCGTCATGGCGGTGGGCACGTGCGCGACCTACGGCGGCGTGCCGGCGATGAAGAACAACCCGACCGGCGCCATGGGCCTGCGGGACTACCTGGGCCGGACCTGGACGTCGCGGCTCGGGCACCCGATCGTCAACCTGCCCGGCTGCCCGGCTCAGCCGGACAACATCACCGAGACCCTGCTCTACCTCGTGCTGCAGATCGCGGGCACGACGCAGCAGATCGACCTCGACGAGCAGGGCCGGCCCGCGTGGCTCTTCCAGCGCACGGCGCACGAGGTGTGCAACCGCGCCGGCTTCGCCGACCACGGCGACTACGCCGACCACCTCGGCGACGACGGTCGCTGCCTCGTCAAGTTCGGCTGCAAGGGCCCCGTCGTCAAGTGCAACGTGCCCGCGCGCGGGTGGATCAACGGCATCGGGGGCTGCCCGAACGTGGGCGGCATCTGCATGGCGTGCACGATGCCCGGCTTCCCCGACAAGTACCTGCCGCTCATGGACACCGGCGCCAAGGGCAAGGTCGTCGCCGCGGCCTCGCGCTTCGCCTACGGGCCGCTGCTGAAGAAGCTTCGCAACCAGACGATGAAGCGGCGCTACGAGGTCGAGCCGGTGTGGCGGCGCCCCGGCGCCGAGCTGACGAGCGGCTACGCGCGCCGTTGGTAATGAACCTGACACCCCGCGGCGTAATCCGGATTACGTAGGGGTTGAGGGACGCGGAAGAGCGGAGCATGGTGCAGGGGCGCGGCGCCGTGCCGCGTTCGAGGAGAGGGTGTTCATCGCCGTGTGCCTGGCCATCCCCGGTCAGATCATCGAAATGGTCGACGAGCAGAATCGGCTCGCGAAGGTCGATGTCGCCGGCGTCCAGCGCACGATCAACGTCGGTCTCCTCGACGCCGGTGCCGGTGGTGATGGTGTCGAGCCCGGCGACTGGGTCCTGATCCACGTCGGCTTCGCGCTGTCCAAGGTGGACGAGGAAGAGGCCGAGGCGACGCTGAAGCTGCTCGAGGGCATGGGAGCCGACTACGAGCAGGAGCTGCTCGAGCTCCGAGAGAGCCTGATCGAGTGACCGATCCGCTCGCCATCGTCTGCGATCACGAGCACGGCTGCATCACATGCGGGGACGAGGCGATGGCGATGCGGGTGGTGCGCGTCGACGAGGCCCGCGCGCTCGCCCTGTGCGAGGCCGAGGGCGGCGAGCGCTCGTCGGTGGAGATCGGCCTCGTGGACCCGGTGACGCCAGGTGACCGGGTGCTCGTTCACGCGGGCACCGCCCTGCAGCTCCTGGAGTTGGCGGGCTGATGAAGTTCGTCGACGAGTACCGCGACGCCCACCTCGGCCAGGTCCTCGCCGGCGAGATCCTCGCCACCGTCGAGCCCGGCCGCCACTACAAGGTGATGGAGGTGTGCGGCGGGCACACGCACTCGATCTACAAGTATGGGATCGACGACCTCCTGCCCGCGAACGTCGAGCTCGTCCACGGCCCCGGCTGCCCCGTGTGCGTGATCCCGATGGGCCGGGTCGACGACGGCATCGCGATCGCCCACGAGCCCGGCGTCATCTTCACGTGCTTCGGCGACATGCTCCGCGTCCCGGGCTCGCGGGGCACCCTGCTCGAGGCGAAGGCGGCGGGCGCCGACGTCCGCATGGTGTACTCGCCGCTCGACGCGCTGCGCATCGCGAAGCAGAACCCCGACCGCGAGGTCGTGTTCTTCGCGATCGGGTTCGAGACGACCGCGCCCTCGACCGCGCTGACGCTGATGCGCGCGAAGGCGGAGGGAATTCGCAACTTCACGTGCTTCTGCAACCACGTGACGATCGTGCCGCCGCTGAAGGCATTGCTCGAGTCGCCGGATTTGCGCCTCGACGGCTTCATCGGCCCCGGTCACGTCTCGACCGTAGTCGGCGCGCGCCCATTCGAGTTCATCCCGGCCGACTACGGGAAGCCGATCGTGATCTCCGGCTTCGAGCCGCTCGATCTGCTGCAGTCGGTGTACATGATCCTGCTGCAGCTCCGCGAGGAGCGCTGCCAGGTCGAGAACCAGTACAAGCGGGTTGTCCCCTACGACGGAAACCCGCAGGCGCTGCGCGTGCTGGCGGAGGTGTTTGAGCTGCGTCCGCACTTCGAGTGGCGCGGGCTCGGCTTCATCTCCCACAGCGGGCTGAAGCTGAACGACGGTTTCGCGGACTACGACGCGGAGTTGCGCTTCCCGGTACCGGGGATCCGCGTCGCCGACCCGAAGGCGTGTCAGTGCGGTGAGGTGCTGAAGGGCGTGATCCGCCCGTGGGAGTGCAAGGTGTTCGGCACCGCCTGCACGCCTGAGCGGCCGATCGGTACGTGCATGGTGTCGTCGGAGGGCGCGTGCGCCGCCTACTACAACTTCGGGCGCTTCGCCCGCGAGCGGGAGGTCGTATGAGCGGCTCCGAAGAACATGCGCTCGCGATGATCGAGCGCGTCCGCGCGAAGCCGCTGCGCTTCCGCGACGAGCGCGTGACCATGGCGCACGGCGCCGGCGGCAAAGCGACCCAGTCACTCGTCGAGGGATTGCTCGCGCCGGCGTTCGGCATGACGGAGCTCGCGGATGCTGGCACCGTCGACGACCTCGCGCTTACGACCGACAGTTTCGTCGTCAAGCCGATCCGCTTTCCGGGCGGCTCGATCGGCGAGCTCGCCGTCAACGGCACGGTCAACGACCTCGCGGTCGCGGGCGCGCTGCCGCTCGCGCTCACGCTCTCCCTCGTCCTCGAGGAAGGCCTCGGTGCCGACGACCTGCGGGCGGAGGTCGACGCCATCGCCCGCGCGGCCGCCGCGGCAGACGTCCAGATCGTCGCCGGCGACACGAAGGTCGTCGAGCGCGGGCGCTGCGACTCGATGTACATCTGCACGACCGGGCTCGGCCGGCTCGATCCACGCGCGCACCTCTCACCGGCGGCGCTGCGGCCGGGCGACCGCATCCTCGTCTCCGGCTCGATCGGCGAGCACGGCACCGCGATCATGCTCGCCCGTGGCGAGTTCGAGCTCGCGGCCGAGATCGAGTCGGACACGCAGCCCCTCTGGCCGGCGGTCGACGCGCTGCTCGAGGCGGCCGGCCCGTCGCTCCGCTGCATTCGCGACGCGACACGGGGAGGGGTCGCGTCGGTGCTGAACGAGCTCGCGCGCGCGTCGGGCGTCGCGGTCGTGGTGCGCGAGGCGGCGGTGCCCGTGCACCCTGCGGTCGTCGGCGCGTGCGAGATCCTCGGCATCGACCCGATGTACGTGGCAAACGAAGGCCGGCTCGTCGCCTTCGTCGCACCCGAGGCGGCGGACGAGGCGCTCGCCGCACTCGCCGCGGTTTCCGGCTGCGGGCAAGCGGCCGAGATCGGCGAGGTCAAGACCGACCCGGCGGGGC
>JAOPZQ010000092.1 GCA_025964075.1 Solirubrobacterales bacterium
GTCGCGCGCGGTGAACCGATCGGCGAGCATCCCGTTGACGACGACGGCGTCGAGCTGGAGGCCGAGCTCGCGCCCCAGCGCGTCGCGCAGGGCGAGCGTCTCGGTCACCGGGATCTCCTCGGCGCGGGCGACCGCGAGCACCCCGGTGAACCGGCGGTCGCCGAGGGACGCGGCGATCGCCCGGCTCTGGCTGGCGATCGGCCCGATGCGCGCGACCTCGGCGAACGTGCCCGGCGTCCGGAGGATGCCGACGCCGTGTCCGCTCGCCGGCGCGTCGAGGATCACCAGGTCGTACGGCGCCGCGTCCGAGGTGCGGCGGCGGGCCTGCGCGAGCTCCCAGACCTTGCCGAGCGAGACGAGCTCGCGCATGCCGGGCGTCGCCTGGGCGAGGCCGCCGAACGCGCGCGAGTGGATCAGCAGGTCGGCGACGGGGCCCGCCTTGACGCGCAGATACTCCTCGATCGCGTGCTCGGGGTCGATCGAGATCGTGAACAGGTTCTCCGAGACCTCGACCTCCCGGAACCCCGGCCCTTCGACGCCGAACATGCTGGCCACCTGCTCCTGGGCGGCGAGCTCGGCGACGATCGTCCTCTTTCCGGCGCGCGCCGCGGTCAGGCCGAGCGCGGCGGCCACGGTGGTCTTGCCGACGCCGCCCTTGCCCATGACGACGACAAGCCGCTTCTCGAGCACGTTCCCCATCGCCCGAGCAGGGTAGTCGGCGACGGGCGCGCTGTACGCTGGCATCGTGCCCCGGCTCCGCGTGATCTCGGTGCAGACGAGCAGCGAGCGGGGGGGCGGGGAGTATGCGGGCGTGAACCTCCTGGCGGCGCTCCGCCGCGCCGGAGCGGACGTCGAGCTGCTCACGAACGATCCGGGGGTCGCCGAGGGAACCGACGTCCCGACGCGGACGATCGCGATGGGGCCGAAGCTGAGTCGCCGCACCGCGGGGCGCGTCGCCGCGGGGTTCGTGCCCTGGCTCGTCCGCCTCGGTCGCGAGCTGCATCGGGCGCGTGCCCGCGCCCCCTACGACGTGCTGCTCGTGCACTACAAGAAGGAGCAGCTCATGTGCGCGCTGCTCCCGCGGCGGCTGCGCGCCGTGATCGTGTGGGCGGAGTGGGGGCCGCTGCCGCGCGAATTCGCCCGCGGGCCGGCGCGCTGGGCCTACCGCCTCGCGGCGCGGCGCGCGGAGGCGATCGTCGCGGTCTCCGAGGGCACGGCGCGCTCGCTCGTCGCCGCCGGCGTCCCGTCGGCCAAGATCACGGTCGTCCCCAACGCCCTCGACCCCGACGAGATCGCCTTCGATCCTCGCGCGCGCGAGCGCTGGCGGCGCGACTGGGGAGCGAGCCCCGAGACGTTCGTGATCGGCGTCGTCGCCCGGCTGCACCCCGTCAAGCGCAACGACGTGGTGATCGACGCGCTCGCCCACCTCCCGCTCGACGTCATGCTCGTCGTCGCCGGAGCCGGCCCGGAGGAGGAGGCGCTGCGGCGCCGGGCGGCGCCCTATGACGGGCGTGTGCGCTTCCTGCCCACGCCGCGCGGCTACGTGCACGAGATCCTCTCGGCATGCGACGTCGTCGTGTTCGCCCCGGCGCCGACCGAGGGAGCGCCCCAGGCGATCGCCTTCGGGCACCTCGTGGGGCGGCCCGTCGTCGCGACCGCCGAGGTGGGGGCGGACGAGATCGCGCCGGGCACGGGGACGATCGTCTCTCCGCCCCACGATCCGGCGAGCCTCGCCGCGACGCTGCGCGCGTACCGCGACGACCCGGACCGCCGCGCCGCCGAGGGCGAGCGCGGCCGGCGGCTCGCGCTGCGCCGCTACGACATCGCGCACGTATCCGGTGCGCTGCTGGCGGTCTTCCTCGGCGCCGCCGGCGCGTAGACGGAAGGAAACGGCTCCACGGGTGCGAATAACGCCCGCGTATGGGTTTCCCCAACGCATGGAGCCTGCCGTGACTCCCGCCGACAAGGCCAAGGTCATCGCGTTCGCCAATCAGAAGGGCGGCGTCGCCAAGACGACCACCACCCTCAACCTCGCCGTGGCCTTCGCCGAGGAGGGTCACCGGGTGCTCTGCTGCGACATGGACCCGCAGGGCAACCTGACGATGAGTCAGGGCATCGACCCCGACACGCTCGAGAAGTCGATGTACGACGTCCTCGTCCACCACATCTCCATCCGCGAGGTGATCCGCAAGCGCGAGGTGGACATCGCGTGCGCGTCGATCGACCTCGCGGGGGCCGAGATCGCGATGTCCACGCAGATCGGTCGCGAGCGCTCGCTCCAGAAGGCGTTCAAGCCGATCGAGGAGGACTACGACTTCATCTTCATCGACACCCCGCCGAGCCTCGGGCTGCTGACGATCAACGCCCTGACGGCGGCGCACAAGGTGATCGTCCCCGTGCAGTGCGAGTATCTGTCCATGCGGGGTCTGATCCAGCTGCAGAACACGCTGTCGATGATCCGTGAGAACCTGAACCCCGACGTGGACATCGAAGGCATCCTCCCAACGCTCGTGGATTCCCGCACCCTCCACGCCAAGGAGGCGATCGAGCTGCTCGAGGAGAACTTCGGCGACCAGGTCTTCGCGTCCCGCATCCGCAAGACCATCCGCTTCGCCGAGGCGCCGGTGAAGGGGATGTCGGTGCTCAAGTACGATCCTGACGGGAAGGCGGCCGACGCCTACCGGCAGCTCGCCAAGGAGGTCCTCGGAAATGGCTAGCAACAAGCGCGACCGCGCGAGCATGCGCGAGGGCCCGCTCGCCGCGCTCTTCCGCAAGACGGACGAGGACGACGCCGCCGCCAAGGCGCCGGAGCCCAAGCCGCCCGCGGACGCCGCCGGCCACGAGGACGAGCCCAGGATCCCGTCTCCGCAGGAGCGCCTGCGCCACGCGTTCTCGGCGGACATCCCCGAGAACCTGATGGAGCGCACGCCCGAGCCGGCGACGCCGGCCGCGGCCGCCGCGCCCGCGCCGCCCAGCGAC
>JAOPZQ010000095.1 GCA_025964075.1 Solirubrobacterales bacterium
ACGAGATCGAGACCGACTACGGCCGCAACCTCAGTGTGTCGACGGCGAACGCGGTCGGGTGGATGCAGTTCCTGCCGTCGACGTGGAAGACCTACGGCGTCGACGCGAACCATGACGGCGTCAAGGATCCCTACAACCCCGTCGACGCGATCTTCGCAGCGGCCCGCTATCTCCGGGCCGCGGGGGCGGGGGACGCGTTGAAGAAGGCGATCTTCGCGTACAACCACGCGGGGTGGTATGTCGACTCGGTCCTGCTGCGCGCCCAGCTCATCGGTGGCCTCCCCGACGGGTTGGTCGGAGCGCTATCCGGGCTCACCGAGGGTCATTTCCCCGTCGCCGCCCGCGCGACGTACGCGGACGATCTGAACGAGAAGACGGCTTCGAGGCGGGTGAAGCACGGCAATGCGGCGCAGCCGATCGACTCGACGAAGAACCGGACGGGGATCGACATCTTCGCGCGCGAGGGTGCGCCGGTGATCGCGGTCAACGACGGCCGGATCGTCCGTATCGGCACCAGCCGCCGGCTTGGTCGGTTCGTTCAGCTCCAGGACGGTTACGGCAACGTCTACACCTACGGCAGGCTCGCCTCGGTCTCGAAGCGCTACGCGGCGCCGATCGCCAAGCGGGAGACCGCGAGGCAGATCGCGGCCGAGCTCGAGCTCCCCAAGGACCAGACCCCGACCACCGCCGCGACCGCCGGTGTGCACGGCCTCGCCGCGAAGGCCGCGGCCCCGGAGCAGCGGCGGCTGTTCGCGCACCCCAAGCCCGCATCGCGCGGTGTCAAGACGTTCAAGGGCTACTTCGCCGACGTCCTCCATCTCGGCAAGAGCCAGGTGCAGCTCAAGCGCCTGAAGGTCGGCTCCCAGGTGATCGCGGGGACCATCCTGGGCGAGATCGGGAAGACGGACCCGACGGTCGCGCCGCACGTCCTGTTCGAGGTCCGGCCCGCCGGCCGCAACGCCGTCCGCGTCGACCCCAAGCCGATCCTCGACGGGTGGAAGCTCCTCGAGACGACGGCGATCTATCGCGCGGCCGGCAAGAACCCGTTCGTCGGCGCCGCGGCGAACCCCACCGTCGGCCAAGTGTTGCTCGAGAGCAAGGATCAGCTCCAGCGCCAGGTCCTCGCCGATCCGAGGATCGACATCTACAGCTGCGGACGGCGGGACATCGCATCGGGGGCGATCGACCGCCGTGTCCTCGCGACATTGGAGTTCCTCGTCGCCAACGGCCTCGATCCCACCGTCACCGCCCTGAAGTGCGGCCACAGCTTCCTCACGGCGAGTGGGAACGAGTCGGAGCACTGGACCGGCGACGCCGTCGACATCGCGAAGGTCAACGGCATCCCGATCGTCGGCCACCAAGGCATCGGCTCGATCACCGACCTCACCATCCGCCGGCTGCTGACGTTGCAGGGCACGATGAAGCCCCACCAGATCATCAGCCTGATGACCTTCCCCGGCACGGACAACACCCTCGCGCTACCGGATCACGGCGACCACATCCACATCGGGTTCCACCCCGTCTACGGCCCGAACACCAAGCTCGGGCAGGCGGCCGCCGCGATCCTCAAGCCCGACCAATGGGTCAAGCTGATCGACCGCATCGGCCAGATTCCCAACCCGGTCGTCCGGGTCAGACCCTCCAGGTACGCGATCCCCGGCGACCGGCGCGGACGCTGACCACACGCCGTCGGCGGCCTATGCCCGCGCGTTGCCACCGACTGTCACGCCCGAGAGGTACGCCGCCTCGATCTCACCGAGTCGCGTACGGGCTTCGTCCGCGGAGAGCGTCATCGCGAGGCGCCCGCGGCTCATGACGTACATCCGGTCGGCGTAGCGCATCGCGCGGTGGGCGTGCTGCTCGACGATGAGCGCGCTCGTGCCGTCTTCCGTCGCGGCGGCGCGCACCGCGCGGAGCAGGCGATCGACGACGAGCGGGGCGAGCCCCAGCGAGAGCTCGTCCGCGAGCAGGACTCGCGGCTTGCGGCACAGCGCCCGTGCGAGCGTGAGCATCTGCTGCTCGCCGCCCGAGAGCAGACCACCCCGGGTGCGCATGCACTTCTCGAGCTCGGGGAACAGCGCGATCGCATCCCGCGGGGAAACTCCTCCGCACCGCAGGTTGTCGTGTGCCGACAGGCTCTTGAACACCGAGCGCTCCTCCGTGACGTAGGCGAGGCCGCTGCGCGCGCGGCGGTGCAGCGGCGCCTTCGTCGGCACGCCGTCGAGCAGCACCTCCCCGGCGAGCGGCGGGAGCTCGCCGCTCAGCGTCAGCATCGTCGTCGTCTTGCCGGCGCCGTTGGGGCCGAGGAGACAGACCACCTCGCCCGAGCGCACCTCGAGGTCGATGTCGTGGACGACGGGCTGGCCGGCGTAGCCGGCGCTGAGCCCCTTCGTCGAGATCACCGCGGTCATCGTCTCACCCCGGTCGCTCCGGGACCGGCGCCGGCGACCCCGCTGAGCTCCGGCTCCTCGTCGCCGAGATAGGCGGCGATGACCCGCTGATCGCGCCGGACGACATCCGGGGCTCCCTCGGCGATACGCCGTCCGAAGTCGAGCACGACGATCTCGTCGCACACCGACATGACGAAGTTCATGTCGTGCTCGACGAGGAGGATCGCCATCCCCCAGTCGTCGGCGAGGCGGCGCACCAGGCGCCCGAGCTCCGCGCCCTCGGCGTCGCCGAGGCCGGCGGCCGGCTCGTCGAGCAGCAGGACGCTCGGCTGCGTGGCGACGGCTCGCGCGATCGCGAGGAGGCGGCGCTTCCCGTACGAGAGATCCTGGACGTCGCGGTCGAGGTCGTCGCCGAGGCCGAACTCCCTGATCGCGCTGATGACGCCGCTGGGCAGAGCGGGGTTCACCGGCCATGCGAGGTCGCGCACGTACGACATGCCGTCGCGTGGGTCCGAGGCCACGCGGAGGTTGTCCAGCACGGTCGAGTCGTCGAACAGCTCGAGCGACTGGAACGAGCGGCCCAGGCCGGCTCGGGCGCGACGCGTCGCCGACCAGCCGGTGATGTCCTCGCCGTCGAGGCGCAGCGTGCCGCCGGCGGGCCGCGCGAATCCGGTGACGGCGTCGATCAGCGTCGTCTTGCCGGCGCCGTTGGGACCGATCAGGCCGGTGACCTTGCCCGGGCTGACGGTCAGCGAGACCGAGTCGACCGCGACGCTGCGCCCGTACTTCACGGTCAGGTCGCCGACCTCGAGCGTCCTCGCCGGGACCGGCACGACATCGCGGTCGGGGAGCTCATGGGGCCCGCGCGCCCGGGGTCGCAGGAACGGCATGCGCCCGCCGAGCTTGGCGCGCAGCGCGCGGATCTGGACGATCTGCTCGCGGGCGATCCCGTTCTGGTTGAGCAGGACCAGCACGAGGATGCTCACCCCGCCGATGAGATCGATGTACCTGCCCACGCTGGTGGAGAACAACGACGTGAGGATCTGCTGGTCGAGCCCGCCCGTGCTCAGCGTCGCGCCGATCACCGGACCGACGAGGTAGCCGAGGCCGCCGACCAGCGTCAGCCCGACGTCGGTGATCGAGGTGAAGTTCGTGAACTCCGTGTAGTCGATGCTGCTGAGCCGGAACACGAGCAGGATGCCGCCGAGCGACGCGATCGCGGCGGCGACGCCGAACGCGTACAGCTTCGCCGTGGGGACGCTGATTCCGAGCGCCGCCGCCGCCCGCTCGTTCGTCCGCACGGCGATCAGCCGTCGACCGCTGCGCCCGCGCCGGACGTTCGAGACCACGAGCGCGCAGACGACGAAGAGGGCGAGGACGAACAGCCCGTAGCGCGTGGGGTGGGTGATCGAGTTCACGTTCCAGCCGAACAGCTTCGCGTCACCCACCTGCGTGCCCCCGATACCGCCCGTGTAGGCCGGGTTGCGGAACAGCATGAGCTCCATCGCCGTGCCGAGGCCGAGCGTCACCACCGCGAGGTTGATGCCTCGCGTGCGCACGGCCGGGATGGCGAAGAGCACGCCGAGCGGGACGGCGGCCGCCACGCCGATCACGAGCGCGAGCCAGAACGGCGTGCCCTGTGAGGCGACGAGCCGCCCGGCCACCCACGCGCCGAAGCCGCCGATCGCGAACTGCGCGAGCGAGAGCTGCCCGGCGTAGCCCGTCACGACGACGATCGACAGCAGGATGAACGCGACGCACAGCGTCGTGGTGATCGAGTCCGTCCACTGCGGGGACAAGGTCGCGAGCAGGACCGCCGTGAGCGCCACGCCGGCGGCCAGCCCGCGCCAGTTGATGCGGCCGCTTCCGATCGACGGCAGCCGCTGCAGGAAGTAGTCGCGCAGCGGCAGGGCCCGGCCGGTCAGCACGAGCACGACGACGATGACGATGAACGGCACGGAGGCGCCGAAGCCCGGCTGTGACACGTACCGGTTGAGCTCCGTCTGCGCGATCCCGATGGCGAGGCCCGCGAACAGCGCGACGGGGAACGAGCGGAACTGGGCGACCAGCGCCGCGGCGATCGCGGCGAGGATCAGGTTCGTCATCACCGACACCTGGAGGGTGACGATGGGGGAGATGAGGATCGCCGCGAGCCCGGCCAGCGCCGAGCCGAGGATCCAGTTGGCGGTCGCGATGCGATCCGGCGACCAGCCGATGGCGGAGGCCGCACGCTCGTTCTCGGCGACGGCGGTCGTGGCCAGGCCGAACCTCGTGAAGCGGTAGAGCATCCAGAGCGCCAGGGTGAGGACCGCCGCGATGCCGAGGAGGATCAGGCGGTCGGCGGTGGTCGTGATCGTGCCGTGGATGTGGACGATGTCGGTCGGCAGCTCGCTGACCACGAAGCGCGGCGTCGAGCCGTAGCGAAGCACCGCGATCGCCTGCAGCGTGATGAGGACGCCCAGCGTGGCGATGACGCGGACCAGCGGCGAGGAGCGGCGCAGCGGGCGCATGATCAGCAGATGCGTCGCGGCGCCGATCAGCGCCGAGAACGTCACACCGGCGAGGACCGACGGCCAGTACCCCCAGCCACGCCGGATGTGCAGGTCCCACTGCAGGAAGACCCCGGCCATGCCGATCGCGCCGACGGCGAAGTTCAACACGCCGGAGCCGCGATAGATGACGATCAGGCCCTGCGACGCGAGCGCGTAGAGCGCTCCGATCCCGAAGCCGAGGAAGGCGAACCGGATTACCTCTTGCACCGCGAGCCCGCTTTCACGTCTGACACACCTCGGAGAGAGTCGAAGGGCACCGGAACGGCGTCCGGCTCCGGGTCACTGGCGGGACCCGGAGCCGGAGCGCGCGTCATCTCACTTCTTGCCGAGCGCCAGGTTGCTGACGTCCTCGAACTTGGTCGTCAGCGGGACGACCTTGCCGTTCTTGATCGTGCTGAACACGACGGTCCGGTTGAACAGTCGCTTGAGCGACGGGTTCGGCGTCCAGGGCTTCGTGAAGTCGATCACCGGCAACATGCCGCCGGTGTCGAGCGCCGTCGTCTTGGCGACGGCGGCCTTGAACGTCGTGTTGGTGATCGGGCCGCTCATGCCCTCGATGATCTTCGTCATCCCCGTGTACGCCGCCCAGGTGCCGAGGCCGCCGAGGCTGTTGTAGTCGACGCTCGAGTCGGCGTTCGCGTCCTTCAGCGCCTGGCGGTAGTCCGCCCACGGTGGGGTGGAGATGTCCGGGTACATGCCGGCGATGATCGAGCCGTCCAGCGCGTTGCCGAGGCCCTTGATCGACACGGCGTCCAGGTTGCCCTGCGGTCCGTACATGCGCGCCTTCGCGCCGGACTGGACCCACGCCTGGTTCCAGGCGACGTAGGGCGTCTCGGAGACGATCATGACTACGCAGTCGGCGCCTCCGCCCGTCGCCTCGGCGACCTGGGGGCTGTAGTCCTGGCTCGTCGCGGGCAGGATGATCGTCTTGCCGAACTTCGCGCCGTAGGCCTTCATCGCGTTGTTCATGGCCGGCAGGAAGCCCTGAGCGCCGTCGATGATGACCGCGTTCACGTGCTTGCAGCCGTCGTCCTCGG
>JAOPZQ010000115.1 GCA_025964075.1 Solirubrobacterales bacterium
TCCGGCGGATGATCGGCCCGGCCGGACATCGCGAAACCTCGCCGCCGCGGTTTCTGCGGCTGGCCGGGCATCCGTTGCGGTGGCGGTTGTTGCGCGAGCTGGCGCGCAGTGATCGGCGCGTGGGCGAGCTGTGCGCGCTGGCGGGCCGGCGCCAGAACCTGGTCTCCTATCACCTGCGCCGGCTGCGCGACGGTGGTCTTGTGTCGATGCGCCGCAGCGCGGCCGACGGCCGCGACGCCTACTACGTCCTCGATCTGGCGCGCTGCGGCGAGCTGCTGTCGAACGCCGGCGTGTCGCTGCATCCGGCCCTGGGGCCGACCCCGCGCCCACGTGCCGGCCGCGAGCGCGGCTCCGCACCGGCGCGGGTGCTGTTCTTGTGCACCGGCAATAGCGCGCGCTCGCAGATCGCCGAGGCGCTCGCCGAGCAGCTGTCCGGCGGCGCGGTGAGCGCGGCCAGCGCGGGGAGCCATCCCAAGCCGCTGCATCCCAATGCGGTGCGGGTGATGCGCGAGCGCGGCATCGATCTCGCCGGGCGTCGTTCCAAGCACCTCGGCGAGTTCGCCGCCCAGAGCTTCGACTACGTGATCAGCCTCTGCGATCGCGTGCGCGAGGTCTGCCCCGAGCTCCCGGAGTGGCCTGAGCTGATCCATTGGAGCATCCCCGACCCGGCGCGCGAGCCGGGAGGCGACCACCAGTCGCTGCCCGCGTTCGAGCGCACGGCGACCGAGCTTTGCACCCGCATCGGCTTTCTCATCGAGGCGATCGAACAGACCAGCACCGGTCAGGAGGTGACCGAAACGTGCCTGACGAGCTCGTGAACGTCCGCTACATGGTCGACGACGTCGAGGACGCCGTCGCCTTCTACACCAACCACTTCGGGTTCACGCTGCGCTCCAGCGCGGCGCCCGCGTTCGCCGACGTCGTGCGCGGCAGTCTGCGGCTGCTGCTGAGCGGTCCGGCAAGCTCGGCCGGGCGGCCGATGCCGGACGGCCGCACGCCGGCGCCGGGGGGTTGGAACCGCATCCACTTCGTCGTCGAGGACATCGCGGCCGACGTCGAGCGGCTGCGGGCTGCGGGCCTGACGTTTCGCAATGACATCGTCAGCGGGCCGGGCGGCCAGCAGATCCTGCTCGAGGACCCCTCCGGCAACCCGATCGAGCTCTTCCAGCCGGCGGGCGCATCTTCCCGTTCGACGACCGCGAGGCGGACGTGACATTTGCGCTCGCGTCCCGCCGTCCGGTGCGGCTCGCTGGGTGACTGCGGTGGCTTGCCTTCCCCCCACGGGAGGCCTACTTCAACCCACGCATGCGCCGCGCGCCCCCGTTGCTCTGGCTCCCCGTCTACGTCGCGAGCGAGCTCATCCTGCTCGGCAGCCACCGCCGGTGGGGCATGCTCGTCACCGGCCTCGTGCTCGCCGTCCTCGCACTCGTCGTCGCGCTGCGCTGGGCGCTCGCACGGCGCGACGACCGTCCGCGCCCGCGCTGGTTCCTCTGGGTCGTCCTCGGCGTAGCGTCGTACTACGTCATCGCCGCGGCCGCGGCCTACTTCGTCGGCCCGGCGTACGCCGTCGCCGCGCTCCTCGCGGGGATCATCCCGAGGGCCGCGGTCGCTGTCGTGCTGGCCACCGTGCGTTCGACGACGGTCGAGCACGACGGCCGCCGACGCGACACCGCCGGCGACAGCCGGGACCCGCTGCCGGGCATCGGCCTCGACGACGAGACGCCGCTCGGCGACACGTCCGAGCACTCCGAAGACATCCACGAGCGGGACGCGCAGCGCTCGCGCTAGCCCTGCTCGTCGAGCATCTGGAGCATGTGCTCGACGTGCGCGGGGTTCACCCGCCGCTCGCGCAGCACCCACGGCACACCGGCCAGGGCTCGCGCGAGCGCGCGCACCGTGTACCGGTCGGCAGGACAGCGCCGCAGGTGCCGGACCGTCCCGGACGCCGCGGCACGCGGCGGACGGCGCAGCCACGAGATCCAGAGCGCGTTGCGAATGGTCGTCTCGCGCCGCTCCGGCCGACCCCGGTGCGGCGGAGGGTGGTGGTGCGCGACGATCCCGGGGACGTAGGACATCAGCCAGCCGGCTGCGGCGAGGTCCCAGCCGAGCAGCTCTTCCTCACCGCCGATCCGCAGGCGCTCGGAGAACCCCCCGACGGTCACCACGGCGTCGCGCCGCGTCACCGCGGCGCAGCCGATGAACGACAGCAGCGGACGACCGGGCTGCCCGTCGACGCGGGGGAGCGGGCTCCGTGCCATCTCCCGGCAGACCGGGTCGACGCGCTCGCTCGGCCCGACGAGGACGTGGCCGTTCACGACCGCCAGGCGGGGGTGGCGATCGAGGAGGTCGGCGGCTCGCTCGAGCGCACCGGGCTCCCACCACGAGTCGTCGTCGCAGAGCGCCACGTACGGCCTGTCGGCCGCGCGAATACCCGCGTTGCGCGCCGCTCCCCCCAAGCTGCGCGCGAGGGCGATGACCGTCACCTCGGGCAGCGCCGAGCGGACCGCGTCGGCGGTCCCGTCGGTCGACGCGTCGTCGACGAGCACGACCGGCGGGCGCTCGGGCAGCGCCAGATGCTTGCGCAAGGTCGAGAGCAGCAGATCGCGCCGGTTCCGCGACGCGACGACGATCGCCACGCGGCCTGCGCGCATTACGCGACCGCCGACCTCGAGGCGCGCGAGGAGCTCGGCGTCGTCAGCAGCCGCTGAACGAGCGCCAGGTAGTCGAGCAGGCTCCGGACGCTCAGGAACCGGTCGCGGACGCGCTCGCGCGCGGCACGGCCGAGCCGTTCTGCGCGCTCGCGATCGGCGAGGAGCTCTGCGACGGCGGCGCCGTAGGCGGCCAGGTCCCGCGGGTCGTCGAGCAGCACGCCGCTCTCGTCGTGCACGATCTGCTCCTGGATCCCGCCGATCCGGCTCGCGACGACGGGCCGCGCCTTCCACATCGCCTCCGCGACCGTGAGGCCGAACCCCTCGGAGATGCTCTTCTGCACGATCACGGCGGCGTGGCGCTGAAGCGCGTTGACCATGATCGCGTTCTCCTCGGGGTCGTCCATCGGCAGCGTGATGAGGTGGACGCGCTTGCGCCGCTCCTCGGGCAGGTCCTGCCGGGCCGCGATCGACTGCTCGAGCACGGCGCGGCCCTCGGGGTCGTCGGCCACGGCCTCGACCGAGGGGCCGGCATAGGCGAGGTGGGCGCCGAGCTCGAGCGGGACGTGCTCGGCGAACCCGCGGATCACACCGATCGGGTCCTTCAGCGCGTCCCACCGCGACACCTGGAGCACGACGGGGTCCTCGGGGCGCAGCGAGCGATCCTCGACGATGCGCGCGCGCCGCTCGATGCGGCGAGGCGTCCCGTCCTGGCGTCTGAACCCCGCGGGGCCCACGGCGTCAGCCCGGGGGATCACCCCGCACGCCGCGAGGATCGCGGCGACCGTCTGCCTGTCGAGGTCGACGTTCTTGGGCGCGAACGCGTCGATCGTCGGGTGGATCACGACGATGCGATCACTGTCGAGGCCCTCCCACGCGAACGCCTCGCGCGAGAACACGTAGGCGTCGGCCTCGGCGAGGTAGGGCCGGAGGAAGGCCCACGCCTCGCGCGCCAGGTCGTTGGGCTGGTCGAGCCCGACGTGGCAGCGCCAGATCACGACCGCGCCCGCCGCCTTGAGCGCCGGCAGCATGCCGGCAGGCTGGGGATCGTGGAGGATCACGACGTCGCCCGCGTGGATGCGGCCCTCGAGGCCGATCAGGTTCTCGGTCAGCACCTGCTCGTAGACGCGCCGAGCGCCCTCGTCGAGCGGCCCGCCGTCGCCGGGCGCCCCGTGCAGCCGGTTGTGGATGCGCTTCGTGACCGTGAAGAACTCCGGCGTCCCGTCCATCACCACCCAGCGGACGTCGAGGCCGGCGCCGCGCGCGTAGGCCACCAGCGGGCGCAGCAGCTCGACCACGCCGCCGCCGCGCGCCGTCGAGTTGACGTTCCACACGACGCGGTCGCCGAGCAGGTCGCGCGCCTCCTGGGTGCCCCGCTCGAACTCGGCGAAGCGATCGGGCGGGAGCAGCGAGCGGAACCGGTCCGCCCGCATCGGGGAGATTTCGATGTCGTGAGGCATCTCGCTCTTGATAGGTCGCCCTCCCGCCCTACCGAACAGGGCGATGTCGGCCGATGTCTACCGCCAGCGAGACAACCTCGTACCGGCCTCGGCGCCCCCCACGCCCGAGCGCGAGCCCGTGGGGCGGCCGCTGCGGATCGCGATGCTCGCGCCGCCGTGGATCCCGATCCCGCCGCCGGGCTACGGCGGCATCGAGTTCGTCGTCCAGCTGCTGACCGACGCGCTGGTCGCGCGGGGCCACGACGTCGAGCTGTTCTGCGCGCCGGGGTCCAGCTCGCGGGCGAAGGTGCGCACGCTGCTGCCCGCCGCGCACCCCGACAGCATCGAGCGCGCCCTCTTCGAGGCCGACCACGTCGCCCGGGCGTTCGCCGCCTTCGACGCTGCGGCCGGCGCCGGCGAGCCCTTCGACGTCGTCCACGACCACTGCGGCTACACGACGCTCGCGATGGCCGACCGCCAGCGGACGCCAGTCACGCACACCGTCCACGGACCGTTCGACGACGACACGTCCGACTTCTACAGCCACCACGCCCGGAAGGGCCTGATCGTCTGCATCAGCCACTCGCAGGCGGCCATGGCGCCGCCCGCCGTCGAGGTCGGCGCGGTCGCGCACAACCCGATCGACGTCGCGGCCTGGCCCGTGGGGCAGTCGAAGCAGGACTACCTGCTGTGGCTGGGACGCTTCGTCGCCGAGAAGGGCCCTCAGCGCGCGATCGACGTCGCGCGCGCGACCGGGCGCCCGCTGATCCTCGCGGGCACGGTCCAGCCGCGTCACGAGCGGTTCTTCGCCACCGAGATCTCCCCCCATATCGACGGCGAGCAGATCCGGTTCGTCGGCGAGGTCGGCGGCGCCAGGAAACAGCGCCTGTTCGCCGATGCCTACGCCTTCCTGATGCCGATCACGTGGCCCGAGCCGTTCGGCATGGTGATGGTCGAGTCGCTCGCCGCCGGGACGCCGGTCATCGCGTTCAACCACGGCGCCGCCCCCGAGATCGTCGAGCACGGCAAGACCGGGTTCCTGGTCGAGGACGAGCAGGAGATGGCCGCGGTCGTCGAGCAGGCCGGCACCATCGATCCGGCGGACTGCCGGCGCGGCGCCGAGCGGTTCGCGCCGGACCGCGTCGCGGCCCGCTACGAGGCCGCGTACCACGCGGCGATCGCCGCCGGCAAGGGGGTGCGCGAGCGGCCGCGCTCCGTCAGCCCGTCGGCATGACGGAGCTCGTCAACCTCTCGCAGACCACAGTCATCAAGGCGGGCAACGCGTTCTGCGTGGCGGCGGAGGACGGCCACCTGCCGCTCGACGCCGACCACCCCCTCGGCGCCTACCTCGACGACTGCCGGCATCTCCGCGGCCACGAGCTGCGGGTGGCGGGGCTCACGCCGCGGCTGCTGGTCGCCTCGGACGCCGCGGGCACGACCGCCGTCTTCGAGCTCACGAACCCCGAGCTCGTCCTCGCGGACGGCCGGACGCTCCCGCTGCAGTCGCTCCGCCTGCGCGTGGAGCGGCGAATGCTGCCGCAGTCGATGGTCGAGCTCATCACCGTCCGATCCTACGCGCGGACCGCGCTCGCGCTCGACCTGGAGCTGCGCCTGGACGCCGACTTCCGACCGATGCTCGAGGTCCGCGGCGTCGTCGAGCCGGCGATCCGCGACCTGCGCCGCCACGCGGAGGGCGACACGCTGCGGTTCGCCGCCGTCGGGCTCGACGGCCGCGAGCGCTCGACGACGATCTCCTGCTCGGGCGCCGTGGGGCACGACGACGGATCGCTGCGGGCACGCTTGACGCTGCCTCCCCGCGCCGAAGCGACGCTCGACGTCCGGTTCGCGTTCGACGACGCGCGAGACGCCGTGCCCCGCGCCTCGATGGCGGCCGCCGGCGCCGAGGCCGACGCGTGGCTGGCCGACCGCCCGCGCGCCGAGCCCGACGACGAGCTCGTCGAGCGGATCCTGCGCCGCTCGCTGCTCGACATGCGCCTGCTCGCCTCGCACTTCGACGGCCAGCGCTACCACGCGGCGGGCGTCCCGTGGTACGCGACGCTGTTCGGCCGCGACAGCATCATCGCCGCGCTCGAGGTCCTCGCGTTCGACCCGGCGATGGCCGCCGAGACGCTCCGCGTCCTCGCCGCGCGCCTCGGCACGCGCCACGACGACGAGCACGACGAGGAGCCCGGCAAGGTCGTGCACGAGCTGCGCGCGGGCGAGCTGGCGGCAATCGACGCGACACCGATCACCCGCTACTACGGGACCGTCGACGCGACCCCGCTGTTCCTCTGCCTGGTCTGCGAGCACGCCGACTGGACCGGCTCCCTGGAGCTCTTCCGCGAGCTGCGCCCGCAGGTCGAGGCGGCGCTGCGGTGGATCGACGAGTTCGGCGACCTCGACGGCGACGGTCTGCTCGAGTACCGCTGCCGCTCCTCGGCGGGGCTGGCCAACCAGGGCTGGAAGGACTCGTGGGACGGCGTCGTCGACGAGCGCGGCGAGCCGCTCCGGGCGCCGATCGCGCTCGTCGAGGCGCAGGGCTACGCGATCGCGGCGAAGCGGCGCCTGGCGCGCCTCTTCGAGCTCGATGATGACGGCGACCGCGCTCGGGAGCTGCGCAGCGACGCCGGCCGCCTCGCGGGCGCGCTCGAGCGGTTCTGGCTGGCCGACCGCGCCTGCTACTCGATGGCGCTCGACGCCGCCAAGCAGCCGAGCCGGGCGCTCGCCTCCAACCAAGGGCACCTGCTGTGGGCGGAGGCCCTGGCGAGCGAGCGCGCGGCCGCGGTGCGCGACTCGCTGATGAGCGAGGAGGCCTACTCCGGCTGGGGCGTGCGCACCCTCGCCGCCGACGAGCTGGCGTTCAACCCCGTCGGGTACCACACGGGGACGGTCTGGCCACACGACAACGCGCTCTTCGCGGTCGGACTGCGCCGCTACGGGTTCGACGAGGCGTTCCTGCGGATCTTCGAGGACCTCCTCGACGCGGCCGCGAGCTTCACCGACTACCGCCTCCCCGAGCTGTTCGCCGGCTTCTCGCGCGCCGACTACGAGGACCCGGTCCCCTACCCGGTCGCGTGCAGGCCGCAGGCGTGGGCGGCGGGAGCCCTGCCGGCGATGCTCGTCGCCGGCCTCGGGCTCGTCCCCGACGGGCTCGAGCGGACGCTGCGAATCCGCCGCCCGTCGCTCCCCCGGCAGATCGGCCGCCTCGAGCTCCACGGCCTGCGGGTCGGCGACGCGCGCGTCGACCTCCTGTTCGAGCGCGTCGTCGGACGTCCCGACCGCGTCGCCCTGACCGACGCGCAGATCGACGGCGACCTCGAGGTGATGCTCGAGATCCTGCCCGGCGGCGCGGCGCCGCCCCCGCCCGTCAGACTCACCGAAATTCCAGACAAGGGATTCGACCCAGTGGGATAAGTGGACCAATACGACTCGCGCTTCATCTGTCACCTGCCAACCCTGCGTCGGCGAGCATCGTGCGCGCGCAGAGCTTGCCCGGCAGGCCCGAGACCCCGCCCCCCGGGTGCGTACCCGCCGAGGCGAGGTAGAGGCCGCCCAGCGGCGTCCGGTAGCCGCCGGCCCCGAACGCCGGTCGCAGTGGGCCCATCCGCGTCGGCAGGTGGTCGACGTGGTAGATGCAGCCGTTGGGCGCGCCGGTGCGTTCGCCGAGGTCCTGAGGTGTCTCGACGTAGCGGCCGATCTCGAGGTCGGGCAGATTCGGCGCGACGGCGCCTACCGCGGCGACGAGCCGCTGCGCGGCGGCGTCGCGCTGCACGGCCCACCCGCTTCGCGGCGAGACCGGGACGGGCGCGTAGAGCTGGGCGACGTCCTGACCCTCCGGCGCCTGACTCGGATCGACGGCGGTGAAGATCGCGGCGCACCACGATGGCCGATCCGGCAGATCTCCGCGCGCGGCGGCCGCACACGCGGCGAGGACGTCGTCGAAGCGACCGGCGAACAGCGTCGGCCGCCGGAGCTCGACGTCGTCGCGCGCGTGCGCCGGCAGCTCCACCCGTCCGCTAAGCGCCAGGTTGACCGTCAGCGTCCCGACGCCGGTGGCGTTGGCGGGCGCCCCCCGCAGGCGCTGGCCGACATCGGCGTCCAGCGCGTCGCCGACGAGGCCGGGTACGCGCTGCGGCGGGCAGGCGGCGATGACCGCGCGGCCCGCGGAGACGGTCGTCCCGTCCTCCAGCTCGACGCCGGCGGCTCGTCCTTCCCGCGACTGGATCGCGACGACCCGGGAGCCGGTGCGGACCTCGCCGCCGTGCGCGCGCAGGCAGCGCTCGAGCGCGGCGATCACGGCCCCCATCCCTCCTACGGGCCGCGACGCGCCCTTGTGGTGCAGCAGCGAGGTGGCGAGCATCGCGATCGCGCTTCCCTCCGCCGTCGGCGGCGCGAGGATGGTCCCGATCGCCGCGAAGGCGCCGCGCACGGCCTCGCTCTCGAACGTCGAGGCGATCGCGTCGGCGGCCGTCCCGGTGACGAGCGTGCCGAGCAACCGCCGCACTCCGCGATCGCGAGCCAGTGCGCGCACCGCGTGGGCGATCACGCCGAGCCCCGGGCGCTGCGGATGCGCGGCACCGTAGCGGTCCTGGATGGCGAGGATCCGCTGCGCGACCGCCACGAGCTCGCGGTAGCGCTCGGCGTCCCGGCGCGAGAAGCCCGCGATGTCGCGCACCGTGGCCTCCACCGAGCGCGAGAACAGCAGGGACGCCCCATCCTCGCCGAGCCACGCCCACCCCGCGGCCTCGAGCTCGCGGTAGCCGAAACGCGGCAGGTCGAGCTCCGCGACGACGCCGCCGGCGCGCAGGTATACGTTCTCGTAGGCCCCCGGACTCAGCAGGTGCTCGGGCGCGGCCGCGACGAACGGCCGCGTCGCGGCCATGCCGCCCAGCCACTCGCGCTGCTCGAGGACGATCACGTCGAGCCCGGCGCGCGCGAGGAAGCAGCCGGCGACGAGCCCGTTGTGCCCGCCGCCGACGATGACGACGTCACTCACGCAGCGACCAGCGGCCGCGGCGCGCTCGCCGGCGCCGCGGCCGGTTGCGCCTCCGGTCGCCGCGCGTACCACTCGAGCCCGTCGACGATCAAGGCCACGAACAGCAGCGAGAACGCCGCCGTGGCCGCGCCCGCGACCCAGACCACCCAGCCCGGCACGTGACTGTGGAGGGCGATGAAGATCGGCCACGCGATCGCGCCGTACGTAGCGCCGTAGCACATGGGCAGCAGCACGACGACGAGCAGCGCCCGCACGCCGTGCAGGCGGTCGCGCATGACGTGGAACAGGCCGCCCGCGGCGATCGGCAGCGCCGGGTTGACGAACATCCACCAGAGCGGGATGCCCCACGGGTTGAACGGCTGCGGCCCGTAGTACTTGTAGAGCCCGACCGCGCTGCCGGTCGTTTCCAGCGCGAGGTCGAACAGCCAGCCGACGGCGTAGATCGCCCACAGGCGCCGCGAGCCGTGACCGCGCCCGAGGGAGAACGTCGTGACGTAGGCGATCGCGCCGAAGTAGAACCCGTAGCCGAGGACCACGTAGAGCGGCATCGAGCGCGCGAACGAGTGGAAGACGACGAGGTGGTTGTCGGTCGCGAACCACAGCAGCCCGAGGTTGTCGAGCATCGCCTCGATCAGGCTCGCCACGAGCCCGCCCGCCAGTGCCACCACGCCGAGCATGTCCCCGCGCGCGGCGCGCGCGAGCGCCCACCCCGACGCGCCGGCGAAGATCGCCACGCAGAGGACGGTGAAGAACCAGCTGCCGCCCGACGGAGCGGACAGGTGGACGGGAGGGACGGGCGTCATGCGGGACCTCCGTGGATGGTGAGCGCACGGGCCCTCGCCGCCGCCGCCGCGCACGCGACGATCGCCGCGCACAACGCCAGAGTGAGGAAGCCCGCGAGGTACTGGACGACCTTCGGGACATCGGAGTGGAGCGCCAGGTACATCGGCCAGCCGGCGGACGCGTAGACCGCGGGGAGCGCGACCGTGGGGACGAAGACGAGCCAGAGCCGCCGCCAACCCCTCAGCCGCGAGCCGAGCACGTAGAGCAGCAGGCCGCAGAGGATCGGCACCGGCGCCATCTGCGGCGCGACGCCGAGGTACTTCAACGGCGGCCGGCCGTAGTAGCTCCACGCGTGGGCGAGGTTGCCGAGCGTCTCGACGAGCACGACCGAGGCGAACGACCCGAGCGCGAGCGCGTAGAGCCGCCTGGGCGCGACGCCGCGGGCCATCAGCCGCGCGACCGCGTACGAGAGCAGGCCGACCCAGGGCACGTAGCCGAGCACCAGGAACAGCGGGATGTGGCGCCCGAAGGCGGTGTAGGCGGTGGTGCTGTCAGCGGCGTAGACGATCTTCCCGAGGTAGTCGTAGATCGGCTCGTTGAGCGCGCAGACGAGTGCGCCGACGCACGCCGCGAGCGCCAGCGGGTCGCGGCGCCGCACGCTGACGACGGCGGCCACGGCGAACGACGCCACGGCCAGCGCGCCGAAGCCGACGAGGAAGACCGCCGTGTCGATCCCGGAGTGCAGCACCGGGACGTCGGTCAGGGCGGGAATGAGGACGCGGGTGGTCACAGCGGTGCGCAAATGCTAAGTTGCAAGCGGTTCAAGGTCAATAATTCGTAGGCGATCGGCCCCGATCGATCGGCTCGGGCGCCCGGCGAGGAGGCCAGCTTGAGCGCGCGCCGCGCTCCGAAGACGAGGAACACGCGCCCGGCGACCGAGCGGCCGAGCATCGACGACCTCGACCGCGCCCTCGTCGAGCGCCTGCGACGCGACGGGCGCGAGAGCAACCGCTCGCTCGCCGCCGCGCTCGGCGTCAACGAGGCCACGATCGCCAACCGGCTGCGGCGCCTGGAGGCGGGCTCGATCATGCGCGTCGTCGCGCTCACCGACATGGAGGCCTTCGGCTACGGCTTCCTGGTGTTCGTGAAGCTGCGCGTCGGCTCGCGATCGATCATGGCCGTCGGCGAGGAGCTCTCGCGCCTGCCCGAGGTGATCTCGGTGACGGTCTCCACCGGCCGCTACGACGTGATCGCGACCGTGCTCGCGCGCGACCGCGAGCACCTCGGCCGGGTCGTGGGCGTCGACGTCGCCGGCGTCCAGGGCGTCGAGGCGGCGCGCTGCGAGCTGGCGATCGACGTGCTGCGCTTCGAGTCGATGTGGGCGCTGCTGCAGGCGCCCGACCTCCCGACGGAGCCGTTCAGCGCGTCGGACGTGGTGGACGAGCTCGACCACCGGATCATCGAGCTCCTGCAGCGCGACGCGCGCAGCAGCAACCGGCGCATCGCCGACGAGGCGGGCGTCTCCGAGGGGACGATCCGGGCCCGGATCCGCCGCATGGAGGACGAGCGGCTGATCCGCATCCAAGCCGTCTCGGACGTGGTCGCGTTCGGAGTCGGCGCCCATGCCTACGTCGGTGTCCAGGTGGCCGGCGGCAAGGTCCCGGCGGTCGGCGATCGCCTGCTGCGCTCGAGCGACGTCGCCGTGCTCGCGCGCACGATCGGCGAGTTCGACTTCGTCGCGGTGATCACGGCGCCCGACCGCGATGCGCTCGTGACCGCCATTCTCGGAGAGATCTCAGGCATCCCGGGCGTGCGCCATACCGAGACGTTCGAGTCCTGGCGCACTCTCAAGCACGCCTACACCTGGGCCCGCCTCGTCTGAGGCCGCGCGGCGAGCGGCCACCCGCCCGGCGAAGGCGGCAAGCGCCAAGGTCGCCGATGCCGAGATCGCGATCGTCACGAGCGCGGCGACGATGCGGACCCAGGACCCGACATCGGCATGCAGGGCCGCCGCCACCGGGAAGATCGGGATCATCAGCAGGCCGGCGGCGAGCGCCGGGCACGCCGCAACGCGCCACGCGGCGGCGCGCCGCGACCCCGGCAGCAGCTCGGTGCCGGCGTACATCAGCGTCCCGGCCAGCGAGGGCACGAGACCGTTCATGAACGCCCAGTGGAGCGGAAAGCCGCCGATCAGCAGCGGCTGGTCGCCGTAGTAGCGATAGAGGCCCGCGTGCAGGAACGGCAACTCGAGCAGCAGGTCGGTCGCGCTCCACAGCGCGAACGTCGCGTAGATCGCCCTCGCCCCCCTCCCCTCGAGCAGCTGCGTGTAGAGCAGGTAGCCGCCGAAGCCGATGAACAGCACGTAGCCGAGCGCGTCGAACAGCGGGTCCTTCATGCCGAACTCGGTGACGAACGGAAGCGGGATGTTCGACGGGAACCAGACGAGGGTCAGGAAGTCGTAGATCGGTGGGACGATCACCCCGACCACGAGGCCGCCGCCGAGCGCCGCGAGCGGCAGCGGGGTGCGCCGCCGCCGGGACCGGATGAGCATCCAGCCGAGCGTGCCGACCGTGCCCGCGGCGAACAGCGCGTAGAAGACGACGTAGGCCGCGTGGGGCGCTCGCATGTCGACCGGAGCGGCGACGTCGAATAGGCCCCGGTGCACCGGCATCTCAGGCACGGGCCTTCGCCATCGTGGGCGAGCGCTGCTCGGCCAGGTAGGACACGGCGAGCACGGCGAGGACGCAGAACCCGATCGTCACGCCGGCGGCCGCCCAGTGCAGCGCGTCGGGCATCGTCGCGTAGTTCGAGACGTACAGGGGCCACGACGTCGCCGCGAACACGATCGGCAGGGCCATCGTGGGGATCAGCACGCCCAGCAGCGCCCGCCGCACCCCGGACGCGGGCCGGGCGAAGACGCAGAGCAGGAAGCCGCAGAGGATCGGCATCGCCGACATCTGCACGATGCCGCCGCCCAGCACCCCTCGCGCCGAGTGGCCGCCGTAGTAGCGCCAGTCGTGGAGCCACACGGAATTGACGAGCTCGACCAGCGCGACGGAGACCGTCAGCGCGAGCGCGATCCTGTGCAGCCCCGCGCGCGAGACCCCCGCCTCCATCCGCCGCGAGAGCAGATAGGGGACGAGGCCGACCCACGGCACGTAGCCGATCACCAGCGTCCACGGGATCTGCCGCCCGAACGCCGAGTAGGCGACGTAGCCCGACGGCACGCGCGCGTAGACGAGCTTGGCGAGGGTGTCGTAGATCGGCTCGTTGAGCGCGCACACGAGCGCCCCGGCGCAGACCGCCACGGGCAGCACGTCGCGCTCGCGGACGGCGAGCACCGCGGCGTAGGCGAACGCGGCCAGCGCGAGCGCGCCCCACAGCGCGAGCATCGCCGCCGGGCTCGGCCCCGCGTCGAACACCGGCGGCGCCGGGATGCCGCTCATGCCCGCTCCTCCACCCGGTGCAGGCCGGAGGCGATCGACCACTCGAGCATCCGGGCCACGCCGGCGGCGAGGCCCGGAACCGGCGACCGGAACCGGATCTCGTAGTCGAGGCGCGAGCCGCCGTCCGGCAGCGCCGCGAAGCGCATCGTCCCGCGGTGCTCGCGCAACGGACCGCCCCTCGTGATCCGGTAGACGATCAGCTCGTCGGGGACGAACTCGACCACGGTCTCCTCGAGCCCCAGCGGGACGCGAGGGCCGATCCGCCGGGACGAGCCGACGCCGTTGCGGAACCGCTCGCCGGAGCGCAACCGGCGAACCGGCGCGCGGAAGAGCAGCGAGAGGTTCTCGTGCTCGCTGAGGAACGCGAACACGCGAGCCACCGGAAGCGCGAACGTGTGGGTCAGGTGCACGCGGCGCATCGGCATCAGCCGCCGATCGGGACGGGGTCGCGGCGGCCGGGCGCGCGAGCGCCTGCCGCGGAGGATGTGCCGGTCGCTTCGGCGACGAGCTGCGTCGCCAGCCCGCACATGGCGATCGCGGCGACGCCCGCGAGCCAGCCGATGAACGCCGGGTAGATGAACGCGAGGTAGAGCGGGATGTCGCGGCCGAACGCCGTAAGGGCGACCGGATGGGTGTTGCTCGCGAACGTGAAGAGCACGTTGACGTCCCAGAAGGGCTCGATGGGCAGCGCGAGGACGCCACCGGCGATCGCCAGCACGGGCACGAGGCTGCGGGCGCGGAGCGCAGGGAAGACGCAATCCGCGGCGAGCAGACCCGCGCCGAGGACGAGCACGACGAGCGTCGCCGTTAGGGTCGCGTCGGGGGCGACGATCCGGGGCGGCATCACGCGGCGCCCGCCACGGCTCGCGGGGCGCGCGGAGCGCCGGCGGCCCCGTACTC
>JAOPZQ010000123.1 GCA_025964075.1 Solirubrobacterales bacterium
TGCGCAGCTGGCTCGTGGGGCGTCCGCCGACGAGCTGCAGGCGCTCGCGGAGCCGGCCCGCCCGGCGCCGCTCCCCGGCCCGCAGCGGCAGGCCGAGCAGCGTGCTCATCCGGCTGCGGGGCACGCCCAGTCGGCGCTCGGCGAGAGCTGGGGAGCAGGGACTCGAACCCCAAATTCGACGTCCAGAGCGTCGCGTGTTGCCATTACACCACTCCCCAGTGTATCGGCGTCGAGCTTGGCCTCGACCGGTCCGAGTATAGAACGCGGACCCGGCTCCGCCGCCCTACGCCGCGGCCTGCTCGGCCCAGTCGCGGTACAGCTGCCAGTACCGGCCCTCGGCGGCGATCAGCTCGTCGTGGGTGCCCTGTTCGACGATCTGGCCGCCCTCGAGGACGACGATGCGGCCGGCGTGGCGGATCGTCGAGAGGCGGTGGGCGATGACGATCGCGGTGCGGCCGGCGAGGAGGCGGCGCAGGCCCTGCTCGATCCGCGCCTCCGTGTGGATGTCGACGTTCGAGGTCGCCTCGTCGAGGACGAGGATGCGGGGGTCGGCGATCAGGGCGCGGGCGAACGCGATCAGCTGGCGCTGGCCGGCGGAGAGCTGCGAGCCGCGCTCGCCGACCTCCGTGTCGTAGCCGTCGTCGAGGCGCTCGACGAGCTCGTCGGCGCCGACCGCGGTGGCCGCGGCGGCGATCTCCTCCTCCGTGGCGTCGGGGCGGCCGAAGGCGATGTTGTCGCGCACCGTCCCGCTGAACAGGAACCCCTCCTGGGGGACGATGCCCATCTGCGCGCGCAGCGAGCCCTGCGTGACCTCGCGCAGGTCGTGGCCGTCGACGAGCACGCGGCCGTCGCTGGGGTCGTAGAAGCGGGCGGCGAGCTTGGCGAGCGTCGACTTGCCGGCGCCGGTCGCGCCGACGAGGGCGACGGTCTGGCCCGGCGGCACGACGAGGTCGACGTCGCGCAGCGCATACGCGGCCTCGCCGTACCGGAAGGAGACGCCCTCGAAGCGCAGCTCGCCCTTGAGCGTCGGAAGGTCGGGCGCGCCCGGCGCGTCGCGGAGGTCCGGCTCCTCGTCGAGGAGCTCGAAGATCTTGTCGAGCGCGGCCATGCCCGACTGATACGTCGTGTAGAGCTGCGAGAGCTGCTGGATCGGGTCGAAGAAGTTGTTGAGCGCGGCGATGAACCCGACGACGACGGCGATGCGCGGCCCCGGGTCGGAGTCGCCCAGCGCCTGGAGCCCGCCGATGACGAGGATCGCCACGGTGGTCAGCGCCGAGACGAGCTCGATCGCCGGGAAGTACGCGGCGTTCAGCTTCACCGTGACGACGTTGGCCTCGCGGTTCTCCTCGTTCAACTCGGCGAAGCGGCGCAGGTGCCGCGGCTCCTGGGCGAACGAGCGCACGACGCGCACGCCGGACAGGGACTCCTGCAGGTACGCGGTGATCGCGCCGATCTTCTCGCGGGTGCGGCGGTAGGCGTCGGCCGAGGCGAGGCGGAAGAGGAAGCTGCCGATCGCCAGCACGGGGAGGATGAGGAAGACGATCAGCGCCAGCTGCACGTCGAAGACGAGCAGGATCACGATCGTCCCGATCAGCGTCAGCGTCGACTGGAACAGCGTGCTGACGCCCTCGCTGACGAGCTGATCGAGGGCCTCGACGTCGTTGGTGAGCCGCGAGATGATCACGCCGGCGCGGTTGCGCGAGTAGAAGCTCACCGACAGCGTCTGCAGATGGCGGAAGAGCTGCAGGCGCAGGTCCTGCAGCGCCCGCTGGCCCACCCAGCCCACGAGGTAGGTCTGGAAGTAGCTCGCGAGCCAGTAGACGACCGCGGAGACGACGAACCCGAGCACGACCCAGTCGAGCGCGGTGATGTTGCCGGCGTGGATCTGGTCGACGGCGACCTTGGCCAGCGGCGCCGGGGCGAGCGAGGCCCCGGTCGCGGCGACGAGGGCGACGAGCATGAAGATCGAGCGCCGCCGGTATGGGCGCAGGAGCTCGAGGAGCCCTCGGACCTTCCGGGCCCGCCCGCGCGTGGCGCGCAGCCGGCGGCGCAGGTCCTCCAGCCGCCCCTCGGGCCGGTCCTGCTCCGGCGCGTCGAGAACCCGAATGGAGCTCACAGGCCCGCGACCTCGCGCTCGAGCGGCTTGCGGTTCAGGAACACCTGGTCCGGCATGCCCTTCTCGACGATCTCGCGGTACAGCGGCGAGCTCTCGACGAGCTCGGCGTGGGGCCCCCGGGCGGCGACCCGGCCCTGCTCGAGGACGACGATCTCGTCGGCGAGCGCGATCGTCGAGAGGCGGTGGGCGATGATGAACGTCGTCCGGCCCGCCATCACGTCGCGCAGCGCGGTCTTGATCTCCTGCTCGGTCGAGGCGTCGACGGACGACGTCGCGTCGTCGAGCACGAGGATGCGCGGGTTGGCGACGAGCGCGCGCGCGATCGCGAGGCGCTGGCGCTGGCCACCCGAGACGGTGAGGCCGCGCTCGCCGATCCGCGTGTCGTACCCGTCGGGAAGCGCGGCGATGAAGTCGTGCGCCTGCGCGCGGCGAGCCGCCTCCTCGACCTCCTCGCGAGTGGCGTCGGGCCGGGCGTAGGCGATGTTGTCGTGCACCGAAGCCGAGAACAGGAACGGGTCGTCGTTGACGATCGCGATCTCGTGGCGCAGCGAGGGCAGGTCGACGTCGCGGATGTCGGCGCCGTCGATGAGGACCGCGCCCCTCGTCGCGTCGTAGAGCCGCGGGAGCAGCGACACGAGCGCGGTCTTTCCCGCCCCGGTGGCGCCGACGAGCGCGATGGTCGTGCCGGGCTCGACCTCGAGGTCGATGGCCTCGAGGGCCGCGTGCCGCGCGCCTTCGAAGCGCAGCTCGACGTCGCGGAGCGTGACGCCGCCGCGTCCCGCCGGGAGCGGCGGCGCGCCGGCCGGACTCTCGATCCGCGGCTCGCGGTCGAGGATCTGGAAGATCCGAGCGCCCGACGCCGTGGCGCGCTGCGCGGAGCTCAACATGTATCCGAGGGTCCGCATCGGCGAGATCAGCATCAGCAGGTAGGTGTAGAAGGCGGCGAACTGGCCGATCGTCAGCGAGCCGTGCACGACCTGGCGGCCGCCGAAGAAGAGCACGAACGCGAGCCCGAGGTTCGGGACGAAGCCGATGAAGGGCGTGTAGAACGCCTGCAGCCGGGTCGAGTACATCGACTGGTCGAAGACGCGGGCGACGGTCCCGCGGAAGCGCTCGAGCTGGCGATCCTCGCGGGCGAACGACTTGACGACGCGCACGCCGGAGACGTTCTCCTCGGTGTCCGCCGTGAGCTCGGCGATCCGCTGCTGGACCTCCTGCATCGCCGGGCGCGAGACGCGCCCGTAGCGCCAGGCGATGAGCGCGACGAGCGAGACGGGGGAGAGGGCGAGGAGCGCGAGGCCGGGCTGCACGGCGATCATCGCGACGGCGGCGAGCCCGATGGTGAGGATCGACTGGCCGATGAAGATCAGGCCGTAGCCGAGGAAGAAGCGCACGGCCTGGAGGTCGACCGTCGAGCGCGACATCAGCTGCCCGGTCTGCTGGTGGTCGAAGAACCCGAGCTCGAGCCGCTGCAGGTGGGCGTAGAGGACGTTGCGCAGGTCGTACTCGACGCCGAGCGAGACGCGGCCGGCGACGAGCCGCCGCGAGACGCTCAGGCCGAGGCGGAGCAGGCCGGCCACGACGATCGCGATCGCCAGGGCGATGAGCTCGTGCTTCGCGTGCCCGGCCTTGACCGAGTCGATCGCCCGGCCGGTGAGGTAGGGGATCGCCACGGTGGCGACCATCGCGCCGGCCGCGAGCAGGAACGACCATACGACCCCTCGTCGATAGGGCCGCAGGAATCCGAGCAGACGACGGAAGGTCCTCACTTCAGAAAGTATAGTTCGGGAACCAGTGGACGCCGGGCTCTGCGACTCCTGCCGTCACCAGAAGGTCATCCGCAATACCCGCGGCTCGACCTTCTCGCTCTGCGAGCGCTCGAAGACGGAGCCCGAGCGGTTCCCGCGCTACCCGCGGCTGCCCGTCGCGCGGTGCGAAGGCTTCGAACCGAAGCCGGATGACGCGGGAGCGGCCCAATTGGGCGAGCCCGGACGGTGAGCGGGCGGCCATGCCGCGGAGGCGGGCGCCGACGCCGGCGCCCGCCCCCGATTCGCGTCAGTGACCGTTGACCGCGGCCACCAGGTCGGGGACCAGGTGCGCCGCGTTCGGCGTCCCGACGCCCGTGACCGGATCCCAGCCGGTCGTGGCCGGGAAGCCGGCGATGCTGGAGTCGGTCTGGTTCTTGCCAACGGTGACGTCGAAGAAGTCGTTGGCATACCGGGCCGGGTTCGCCCCGATCTTGTAGACCGCCGGGTTGACGAGGCCGAGACCGTGCCCGCCGTTCGCCTGCACTGCGAGCCCGACCAGACCGGCCCACTGCGGCGCGGAGAGCGACGTGCCGCCGATGTCGTACCAGCCGGTGCTGCACGGGCTGCTCCCGCAGCTCAGCCCGCTGTTGCCGGCCGGCGGCAGCGACACGTAGACGAGCGCGCCGGTGCGCGAGCTCGCCTGCAGCGCGACGTCGGGCACGCCGCGTGAGCTCGACGGGATCGCGGTGCTCCCCGCGGGCAGCGTCGCCTGGTAGTCCGGACGGCCGAACACGTGGCTGAAGCCGCCCCCGGCGTTGGTCCAGCCCACCTCCGCGACGCCGGGGTTGTTCTGGCAGTTCACCGGTGCGGATGCGCTGTCCACGGTGCGGGGTTGGATCGCCGTGGCCGTGGCATCGGTGCACAGGTACGTGCCGCCGATGCCCAGCACCAGCGGGTCGGACGCCGGCCAGCTGACGGTCGGGAACGGGATCGTCGATCCGCCCTTGCCGACGGGCGACTTCTTCGAGTTGGCCGTGCCTCCGTCACCCGAGGAGGCGAGCACCGTGACGCCGTTCTGCTGCGCCGAGACGAACGCGTGGCGCAGGTTCTGCAGCGACTGCGAGCTGTCGAACGCCTCCTCGGCGGAGCCGAAGCTCTGCGAGATCACGTTCGCCAGGTGATGGTCGACGACGTACTGCTCGGCGGCCATCATCTCCGGGAAGCCCTGGACGCCGAGCGTCTCCGCCGTCGGCGTCGTGACGAGCAGGATGTTCGCCCCCGGGGCCACCGAGTGGGCGGTCTCGACGTCGAGGGCGACCTCGAGCGCCCACGCGGACCGGTCCTCCTGGCCCGTGCCCTTGCTCGTGGGCGGCGGCGCCTTCGTGGCCGGCGATCCCTGCAGATGGAGCTCGCTGAACGTCGGCATGCCGGGCGCGCAGGTCGCGCCCTCCTCGCCGCACATCGCCGGCAGGCCGAAGGCCTGGTCGTAGACGTGCAGGTCGTGCGCCATGGTGTCGCTGCCGAACGAGTCCACGATGGCGATCGTCGCGCCGTGGCCGTCGGTCCCCAGGTCGTAGAGCGGCTGCAGGTTGTAGGCCGAGCGCAGCGATTGCGGCGTGAAGCAGCGCCGCCCGGCGGACTTGCACTGCGCCTGGGTCGGCGGGGTCTCCGACGTCGCGATCTGCCCGTAGTCGCTGACCGCCGGGCGCGGCGCCGGCGATGCCGTCGATGCCGTCGATGCCGGCGCACGGTGACTCGGGACCAGCAGCGCGATTCCGAGCGCAAGCGCGAGTGTCACGCCTCCGGTCGCAGGGATTCTCAGCCTCATCCGTCCTCCTTGGTTGGTCAGCGGCGGAAGGCCTTATGCCCACGGGCCGCGCGGTCAACCCTCCGGGACGGCCAAGTCGCGGTTACAGGTTGACCGCGACGTACTTCGTCTCGAGGTACTCGTCGATGCCCTCGTGGCCGCCCTCGCGCCCGTACCCGGACTGCTTGACGCCGCCGAACGGCGCCGCCGGGTTCGACACGATGCCCTGATTGAGGCCGACCATGCCGGTCTCCAGGCCCTCGACCACCCGCAGCGCCCGCTTCAAGTCGCCGGTGTAGAGGTAGGCGACGAGGCCGTACTCGGTGTCGTTGGCCGCGGCGATCGCCTCGTCCTCGGAGTCGAAGGCGACGATCGGGGCGACCGGGCCGAAGATCTCCTCGCGCAGGAGCTTCGCGTCGCGCGGAACGGAGGCGAGGACCGTCGGCTCGTAGAAGTAGCCGCGGCCGTTCGCGGGCTGGCCGCCGACGAGGGGCTTGGCGCCCTTGCGGATCGCATCCTCGACGAGCTCCTGGACCTTCTGGCGCTGGTTGTCGTCGATCAGCGGGCCGACCTGCACGCCCTCGTCGGTGCCCCGGCCGAGCCGCAGTTGCTTCATGCGATCGGCCATCTTCTCGGCGAACGCCTCGGCCAGCGGCGCGGCGACGTGGAAGCGGTTGGCGGCCGTGCACGCCTCGCCGATGTTGCGCATCTTCGCGATCATCGCGCCGTCCACGGCGTCGTCGAGGTCGGCGTCGTCGAAGACGAGGAACGGGGCGTTGCCGCCGAGCTCCATCGAGACCCGCAGGATGTTCTGCGCCGACTGCTCGATCAGCTTGCGCCCGACCTCGGTCGAGCCGGTGAACGACAGCTTCCGCGCGCGCGGGTCGGCGATGAGCGGCCCCATGACCGAGCCCGACGACGAGCTCGTGATCACGTTGAGGACGCCGCCGGGCAGGCCCGCCTCCTCGAGGATCTGGGCGAGCGCGAGCATCGACAGCGGCGTCTGCTGGGCGGGCTTCATCACCATCGTGCAGCCGGCGGCGACGGCCGGGCCGATCTTCCGCGTGCCCATCGCCATCGGGAAGTTCCACGGCGTGATCATCAGGCTCGGCCCGACCGGCTGCTTCATCACGAGCAGCCGGCCCTGGCCGTTCGGCGCCACCGCGTAGCGGCCCTCGATCCGCACGGCCTCCTCGGCGAACCAGCGGAAGAACTCCGACGCGTAGCTGATCTCCGCCTTCGACTCGGCGACCGGCTTGCCCATCTCGAGCGTCATCAGGACCGCGAGCTCGTCGGCCCGCTCCTGGATCGTCTCGAACGCCCGGCGCAGGATCTCGCCGCGCTCCCGCGGCGGGTGCGCGGCCCACTCCGCCTGCACGGCCACGGCGGCGTCGAGCGCGGCCTTCGCGTCCTCGGGCGTCGCGTCGGCGACCTCGCAGATCGTCTCCCCGGTCGAGGGATCCTCGACCGCGAGCGTGCGCCCGCCGGTCGCGGCGCGCCACTCGCCGCCGATGTAGAGCCGCTTCTCGACGGCGTCGACGACCTGTTGTTCGGTGGAGGCGGTGATCGTGCTCATCGGTCGTTCCTGAGTGAGGGAGCGGGGTGTCCTAGACGGTACCCAAGCGGCCAAGGCCTCCAGCGGCGACCGAGGTCGATCGGCGTGATGTTCGCCCCCCGAGCGACTCATCACATGGACCAGCATCGCGCGCTCAGCGAGGAGATCATGCGCATTACGCACACCGGGGTGGCGGCGGCCGTCACCGTCGCGTCGCTCGGCGGCCTGGGGTTCCTGGCCGTCTCGGATCGTCCCCACGCCAAGCAGGCGGCCGTGCGGAAGCCGGTCAGCCCTCCCGTCGAGGTGCGGACGGTGACGGTCACGCGGACGATCTACCGGACCAAGGTCGTCCACGTGCACCGGCATCGCAGACGTGCCGCCGCCCCGTCGGCTCCGGCGCGCGTTCCGATCGTCGCGCCGGCCCCGGCTCCCGTCGCCGCGG
>JAOPZQ010000136.1 GCA_025964075.1 Solirubrobacterales bacterium
AGGTCCACTCCGGCGGCGTGATCGGGCAGCACTCCCCGAAGTTCGGGATGTTGGCCTTGATCAGCGCCGGCATGATGTTCGTGCCCAGGAACGAGAACGAGCCGACGACCGCGACGTCTCCGTCGGACACGGCCTGACGAGCGCATGCGGCGGCGTCCGTCGGCTTGCCGTGCTCGTCGCAGACCGTGGCCTGCAGCGGGTGGCCCTTGATGCCGCCGTGCGCGTTGATCCACTTCTCGTACGCCTTGGCGCTGATCGAGATGTTCGGATACACGGGGCCCTGCGAGTTCAGGGACGTGATCGTCATCGTCTTGATCGGGGTGCCCGTCGGCAGCTTCGTGGAGGCGGTCGTCGTGGTTCCGGCGGCGCTCGCGCCCGTGCCGGAGCTCGTGCTCGACGACGAGCTGCCACCGCACGCGGACAGCCCCATCGCCACCGCGCCTGCGGCAAGTGCCGCGACGAGTTTCATGACGTACCTCCTGCTTGGGATAGCGGACCCTCTTCTCGGCGACGAGCGTAAGCGCACGCCCAGCAGGGTTGGAGGGGCGCTTTCGGAGTGCCTTGGAAAACACCCAAGCGGGCCCTCCGGGGATTCCACAAATGCCGTGCGCGGGGCGGTTTGCCGCCGTCGCTCCCGCGCGCGAGGCTCACGGCACTCAACGCGAGGAGAGACACATGGACGCCGGTGCCTTCAGGGATTCGTTCTCGCAGCCGATCGGCCCGGGGGCCGGCGCCTACGCGCCGCCTCCGTACCATTACCGCGGCGTGCAGGACATGCTCATCGCCTACGCCGCCGACCCCGAGGGCGTCGCCGCGCTGCTGCCGCCGGGGGTCGAGGCGGCCGACGACGAGCCGGTCTGCATCGCCTGGGGGCGCTGGATCCCGTTCTCCTCCTTCGGCCCCTACCACGAGGCCTACGTCATGGTCCGGGTGAACCTCGACGGCCAGACGTACCTGTACCAGCCGTTCATCTTCACCGACAACGAGATCCCGCTCGTGGCCGGGCGCGAGATCTGGGGCTTCGCCAAGAAGCTCGCGACGATGCAGCGCAGCTCGGGCGGCGGAACGGAGCCGTTCGGGGAGCAGATGCTCTTCACCGTCGAGCGCCCTCGGGGCCAGCGGATCATGACGATGTCGATGGCCTGCGACCGCACGGCGGACCCCGTGGAGATGGAGGACCTCCCGGTGCTCTCGACGCGCATCATCCCGAGCGCCGAGGCGGGACGGCCGCCGTCGGTCGCCGAGCTCGTTCGCCTCGACGTCGCCGCGTCCCTGCACCACAGCGCGGACGGGACGCCGGAGCTCTTCACCGGGCGCGCCTCGGTGTCGATGGACGCCCGCTCGCCGGTCGACCCGTGGCACCTGCTGGCCCCCACTCGGATCCTGCAGGGCTGGTACGGCGTCTTCGACTTCGACCTCTTCCACGGGAAGGTCGTCCACGACTACCTCGCGGACGCCGAGATCTGGAAGGCGCCGGCCACCGTCGCGGGCGTCGCATGACTCGCGAGGACTCCAATCAGGCGAGCCCGGATGGCGCGCGGAGTCCGCTCACGAGCGCCGCGTTCCCCCCGGCGCGGCGGGTCGAGACGAACGGCATCGGCCTCGCCGTCCACGAGCTCGGCGACGGCCCGGCCGTCGTCCTGCTGCACGGGTTCCCCGAGCTCGCCTACTCGTGGCGCCGGCAGATCGGGCCGATCGCGGAAGCGGGGTTCCGGGTGATCGCCCCCGATCAGCGCGGCTTCGGGGACAGCGACGCGCCCGAGGACTCGCAGACGTACAGCGTGAAGACGCTCGTGTCCGACCTCGTCGGCATGCTCGACGCGCTCGACATCGAGCGGGCGGTGTTCGTCGGCCACGACTGGGGCGGGATGCCGGCCTGGTACTCGGCGGTGTACGCGCCGGAGCGCGTGGCCGGAGCGGGCAGCCTCTGCACGCCGTTCTTCACACCCGGGGAGGTCGACCTCCTCGAGGCCTACGACGAGGTCCGCGGCCCGCAGCACTACATGCGGACCTTCCAGGTGCCCGGCGTCGGCGAGGCCATGCTCGAGCGGGACGTGGAGGCCACGTTCCGCGCGCTGATCCGGGGTCGCGGCATGACGCTCGCGGAGTTCCGCGCCTCGCCTCCCGAGATCCAGGAGATCCGGGCGGGCGTGTTCGTCGGCGATCCCCAGATGTTCGGCGACGAGCTTCTCTCCGACGAGGAGCTGGCGGTCTACGTCGACACGTACCGCCGCACCGGGTTCACCGGCGGCCTCAACTGGTACCGCGCGCTCCACCAGGACTGGGAGGAGGGGCGGGGCCAGGAGATGAGGATCGAGACGCCGGCGATCATGATCTGTGCGGAGCACGACTTCTTCCTCCCTCCGGACTTCACCGACGGCATGGAAGAGCTGGTCCCCCGCGTCGAGAAGCACGTTGTCCCCGACTGCGGTCACTGGATCCAGCAGGAGCGCCCTGACGAGGTCAACGCGCTGCTCGTTCCCTGGCTCACGAAGCACTTCGCGCACGCCTAGCGTCGATTGGAGAGAAGACAACGATGACCGCAGTCCTCGTCCACGGAAATCCCGACAGCCACCTGCTCTGGGAGCGCGTGCAGGAAGAGCTCGACGGCTCGCACCGGGTCGTCGCGCTCGACCTGCCGGGCTTCGCCGACCCGCCGCCGGCCGGCTTCGACGCGAGCAAGGAGTCCTACGTCGACTGGCTCGTCGCGGAGATCGAGCAGCTCGTCGAGGAGCATGGTCCGGTGGACCTCGTCGGCCACGACTGGGGCTCGCTGCTCGTCCAGCGCGTCGCCTCGACGCGGCCCGAGCTGCTGCGCTCGCTGACCGCCGGCGGGGCGGTCGTCGACGCCGACTACCCGTGGCACTCCATCGCTCAGGTCTGGCAGACGCCGGGCGAGGGTGAGCGGTACATGGCGGAGGAGCTGACGCCGGAGGTCTCCGTGCCGTACCTGGTCGAGAACGGCGTGCCCGAGGTGTACGCCGCGCGCAACGCGTGGCTCGTCCCCGGCAACAAGGACTGCATCCTCGCGCTCTACCGCTCGGCGGTGAGGGTGGGGGAGGAGTGGCAGCCGGACCTCGAGCGCGTCGGCGTGCCGAGCATGGTCATCTGGGGCCGCGAGGATCCCTACGTCGAGCTCGAGTGGGGCGAGCGCCTCGCCCGGCGTCTGGGGGCGGAGCTGGTCGTCCTGGACTGCGCCCACTGGTGGCCGTACGAGCGCCCCCGCGAGACCGCGGAGGCGCTCGAACGGCTGTGGGCGCGCGTCGCCGTCGGGTGACGCTCGCTACAGATGCGCGGCGCCGAGCAGCGCGAGCATCGTGTTCTCGCCGTCGGCGATCTTGTACGACTTCGCGTCGCGCAGCAGCTTCTCCGGGCGGAAGCTCGTGCCGTCGGCGAACGTCACGCCGTCGCGCCGCGTGCCCCGGCCGCCGCACAGCTGGATCGCGGTGTCGGCGATCTCGAACGCCGCCTCGGTCGTGAACACCTTGGCGGCGCACGAGTGCTGGATCGAGCCGACCTCGTCCGCGTCCGAACGGCCGTAGTTGTACAGGTACACCGAGCGCGTCATCGCCCGGGCGGCCTCGAGCAGCTGGAACATCCGGAACAGCCGCAGGCGGACGGCCTGGTGCTCGTAGATGACCTTGCCGCCCTGGACCCGCTCCTTCGTCCACTTCAGGGCGCCCTCGTACGCCGCCCGGCCGGCGCCGAACGCGAGCAGCCCGGTGGACACGTTGGCCAGCGCGTGCGTGGCGTTGAGGACGTCGACGTAGGTCTCCGGGTCGGCGATCATGTAGTGCTTCGGCAGCCGCACGCCGTCGAAGATGATCTGGCCCTGCGGCAGCGCGCGGAGCCCGTGCTTGTCGAGCGGCTCGCCGCGCGAGATCCCCGGCAGGTCGAGCGGCACGATCGCCACGCCGCCCTTGTCGAGGCCCGAGCTGTCGATGTTGCAGAACAGCGTCGCGTGGGTCGCGATCACGCCGCTCGACACCCACCACGACTTCTGGCCGTCGAGCACCCATTCCTCGCCGTCGAGCCGGGCGCGGACCTGGCCGCCGGGGACCACGAGCTCGGCCGTGTGCGCCGCGAGCTGGTCCGAGCCGTGCGCCGGCTCGGTGATCGCCCAGCACCCGAACCAGTCCGTGCGCTCGCCGGAGAAGTACGGCTTCGAGAACTCCTCGATGAGCTCCGGGCTCCCGAGGTTGTAGGCGTACTGGTACGGGAACGGAGCGAGGAAGAGGACCGCGCCGAGGCCGGCGTCGCCCGTGGCGATCTCCTCGAAGATGAGGCATTCCTCGAGGCGCGAGAGCCCGAGGCCTCCGAGCTCGGTCGGCCCCGTGAGCTTCGTGAAGCCCTCGCGGTGCGCCGTGGCGATGAAGTCGAAGATGGGGGAGCCGGGGGCGACCGCCTCCTCGGCGCTCATCTGGTCGAGGGCGTAGCCGGTGGGTCGCACGACGTCCTGGGCGAACTCGCGGGCGCGTCGCTGCCAGGCGCGAGCCTCCTCGGGGATGTCGACGTTCAACTCGAGGAACCCCGTGGGCTCCGTCTTGGTGACGCTCAACGCACCGCTCCTTCCTGACCGTGTGCCGTGACGACGACGCTAGTCCGTGCCGTCCGGGGTCGTGAGGGCCGCGGCGGGCCGCCTTTGGAACTCCCACAGCCGGTGGAAGTCAGGCGTAGAAGGTCTCCGCGATCCCCTCGAGGTAGAACGCCAGCTGCTCGGGCGTCAGGCCGCCGATCGGAGGCACGAGGCAGAACGAGTCCGCCACGTCCCAGACCGTCTCCACCTGGCGGCGGCACGCGTCGGCGTTCCCGAGGACGACGTAGCGCTCCACCATCTCGTCCGTCACCGCCGCCGCGGCGGCGGCCATGTCCCGCCGCTCGACGCCCTGCTGGCAGGCGAGCGCTTCGGCCCGGAAGCCGTCGGCGGCGAACAGCTCCTCGTACTGCTTCATCCCCGCGTAGAACGCCACGGTCCCGCGGCAGTCCGCGATCGCCTGGCGCCTGTCGTCGTTCACCGCCACCCACAGCCACGCGTTCCAGTGGATGTCGGAGCGCTCGCGGCCCGCCCGGCCGAGGCCGCGCTCGAGCGCCGCCCGGCCGGGGCCGGCGATCCAGTGGACGCCGTGGATCGGGTGGTCCATGAAACCGTCGGCGATCTCCCCGGCGAGGCTGGTCAGGCGGGGCTGGTTCGCGGCCAGCCAGATCGGGATCCGCTCGCGCACCGGCGGTGCGAAGGGCCCCTGGAAGACGCCCCAGTCGTGCCGGTGGAACTCCCCCTCGTAGCGGTCGAGCTCGCCGGTGTGGCTCTTCGCGACGATGAGCCGGATGAGCTCGATCGTCTCGCGCATGTGCGCCACGGGCTGCCCGTAGTTCGGCTCGCCGAACAGTCCCTCGACCCACGCGCGGATCGAGGTGCCGAGCCCGAGGACGAACCGGCCGCCGCAGACCCGGTCGAGGTCCATTGCCGTCATCGCGGTCTCGAACGGGCTCCGCGTGAAGGCGATCGCGATCCCGCTCGCGAGTTGCGGGCGCTCGGTGACGGCGGCGCAGTATCCGAGCCCCATGAACGGCGAGCTGTAGATCTGGGGGACGAAGATGCCGGCCAGGCCGGCCGCCTCGACCTGCCGCGCCTGAGCGGTCAGCACCTCGCCCGGGACGAGCGGGGGCAGGAACGCCCACTGCCGGCTGTTGTCGTTCCTCACCGTGTGCTCCCTCTGGCGGTGCAGGTGGCGGAGTCCGCGGTGGCGTCCGGGAGGGCGACCACATGCTCCGCGTGGACGGGAAGCGCCGCGAGCGAGCGCGAGAGGAGCCGCGGCTTCCATCGCGGCGCTTCCGCCGAGAGGCGAAGCCCCCAGAGGCGCCTCATCGCGGACGGGATCGCGACCCGTCCGACCATGCGGGCGAGCGGGGCGCCGAGACAGTAATGCGGGCCGAGCCCGAACCCCAGGTGGGGATTGGGGTCCCGGCCGAGGTCGAGCTCGTCGGGGCGGTCGAAGGTCCGCGGGTCGCGGTTGGCCGCGGCGAGCACGAGCAGCACGCGCTCGCCCGCGCGGATGTGCTTGCCGCGCCACCAGTAGCTCTCGGCCGCGAAGCGGACGCTGACGCGCGCGGGCCCCTCGAAGCGCACGAGCTCCTCGACCGCCGTTCGCGCGAGCTGCGGCTCGGCCTCGAGCCTGGCCGCCTGCTCCGGGCTGCCGAGCAGCGAGAGGATGCCGTTGCCGAGTATGCCGGCGACGGCTTCCTGGCCCCCGCAGAGCAGGAGCGTGAGCATCGCGACGATCTCGTCGGGCGTGAGCGCGTCGCCCTCGACGGTCCGCGCCCGGCGCACCCGCCCGAGCAGGTCATCCGCATCCGCGGCTCCCGACTCGGCCGCGAGCCGCTCGACGTACGCCACGAGCTCGCCCGCTCCCTGGAGCGCGCGCTCGTCGATCGCGCCGCCGTCGGCGAGCTCGGACTCGACTGCCGAGAAGTCGTCGGCCCAGCGCCGCAGGTCGTCACGGTCCGAGGCGGGCAGGCCGAGCAGCTCGACGGCGATCATCGCGGGGAGCGCGCCGGCGAAGTCCGCGACGAGGTCGATCTCGGTTCGCTCCTCGAGGTCGTCGAGCAGTACGTTCGCGGCTCGCTCGACCTCGAAGGTCAGGCGCTCGCCGCCATCGGGAGGGAGCGCGTCGAGAACGAGGCTCCGCAGCCTGCGGTGCTCGGACCCGTCCGCCACCGTCATCCAGCCGGCGAGCGTCCCCGAGACCGCCGCCGCCGTCCCGGAAGCCACGCCCTGGGGCGGCTGGATCCCGCGATCGCTCGACAGGCGGCGGTCCAGGTGCGCCGCGACGCAGTCGTCGTAGCGGGTGATCAGCCAGGCGCCGTGCCGCGCGCTCCAGTGCACCGGGTCGCCCTCTCGGAGCTCGGCCAGGACCGAGTACGGGTCGGCCAGCGCGCCCGGGGCGAGCAGATCGATCTCCGGTTCCACGTCAGCCACCGAGCGCCACCGGCGGCCAGCCTAGGGATGCGTCGCGCGTCGTCAACCACGGGGCCGGCGGCCGCCTGTGGGTTCGCCAACGCTGGCGGCGGGGCGGCGGCGGTCAGGGCTTCGTCGCTGGGGCGTCGAACCCCCGAACGATGAAGTCCCAGAAGAGGAACGCGATGTCGCGTGGCCGCCGGGGACCGTCCGGCTTGTACCACTGGTAGGACCAGTTGACCATCCCGAACGCGGCGAAGGTCGCCATCTTCACGTCGAGATCGCGGAACTCCCCCGAGTCCACGCACTCCTGGATCGCCGAACGAAGATGGGCCTGGATGACCGCCCGCTTCTGGCTGATGCGCTCCTGTTGCTCGGGGCCGAGCTCTCGATGGTGCTCCCAGAACGCGCGGACGTGACCGCGGTGACTGTCGACGACCTCGAGCACGTCTCCCATCGACTCGAGCAAGCGCTGCCGGCCGGTCATCGGCGTGTCCGCGCGCGACTCGATGCGGGCGAGCATCTCGTCGGCGAACGTCTCGTGGATCCAGAACAGGAGGTCCTGCTTGCTCTTGACATAGTGGTAGAGCGTCGACTTCTGGATGCCCGCCGCGGCCGCGATGTCCGCCACGCTCGTCTGGTGGTAGCCGTGCGTGTCGAACAGCTCCGCCGCGTGCCGGACGAGGTCCGATCGCTTGACGTCGGCGGCCGACCGACCGTCCGGTGGAACACGGGTGTCCGAGCTCGCGCCACGCATGGGATCGAACATATCAGCGCGTCGAGGAGCACGACCGCGGTTCGGTCCGGCTGGGCACATGGCCGCTGGCCGACCGTCGGGTCGGCCAGGATACGAGCGAGTGCGCGGCCGTCGAGGATCCGCGGCGCAGGCTCTTCGGCGCGTCGCCGCACCCATCGTTCGTGCCGTCGGCGTGCCGAAGGGCGATGTACGGCACGGGCGACTGCGGCCTCGTCCGCACCCGGCGAGCGGGTCGGCGCCGTCGGGCGGCTCCGCGTCAGCTGTCTGTCTGCCCGGCCGGCGGAGCGAGGGTTCTGCCGAGCCAGCGCCAGAACGCGCGAGCGGGCCCGCGTGGCGCGGGCCGGGCGCGGCGCACGGCCCGTAGCGAGCGGCGCAGATCGACTCCGGAGACCGGTATCGCGGCCAACGTGCCGGCGGCGATCTCACTGGCAACGACGCGCTCGGAGAGCAGCGTGAAGCCGCCGCCGAGGACCGCGCGCTTGAGGGCCTCGGCGCTTGAGACCTCCAGTGCCGGGTGCAGCTCGACGCCGGCGTCGGCGAGCATGGCGGTCGCCACGGCGCGTGTGCCCGAGCCCGCCTCGCGTGCCAGGAAAGGTTCGCCGGTCAGCGCCTCGAGCGCGACGGCGCGACGGCGCGCCCAGGGATGGGTGCTCGGCACGACGACGCGGATCTCGTCGTGGGCGACGACGAGCTCTCGCAGCCCGTGCATGGCGGCTGGTCCTTCGATGAAGCCGATCTCGGCCGCGCCGTCGCGCACGGCGTGCACGACCTCCTCGGAGTTGGTGATCGTGGCGGACACACGGCACGGCGGCGCGGCCGCGCGAAACGACGCGAGCCACTCGGGCAGGAGCGTCACGCCGATCGTGCGGCTGGCGTGGATGAGGAGCAGCGGTGCGTGGTCCGGTGAGCTCAGCGCGGCTTCGGCGCGCTCGAGCACGGCGAGGGCCTCACGGGCCAGCGGGTAGAGCACGCAGCCGGACGCGGTCGGGCGCAGGCCGTGTGCGCCGCGTTCGAGCAGCGCCCGACCGACCCGTCGTTCGAGCGCCTGCAGGCGCTTGGTCGCGGCGGACTGCGTGAGCTGCAGCGCGTCGGCGGCACCCTGCACCGTGCCGGTCTCCACGGCGGTCACGAAGGCCGCCAGGTCCCGGCCGGGCAGCGGGTCCGCGAGGGACATTCCAAAGCGGAATGTTATGCCCCGAGGACGACTGGCGCGAGCCCGACGGAGGATGGACGATCGACATGCAACCGATACACACACACACACCGAAAGTCAGAGCAGACATGAAGCCCACCAGAACACGTCTTATCGGGGTCGCGACCGCCCTGAGTACGATCGCCATCGCCATCCCGGCGTCGCCCGCGGGCGCCGCGACGGCCGCTCCCGTCCCCGCCCGGCCGGCGGCCGCGGTAGTCGGGACCACGTTCATCAGCACCGCCGCGTCGACCTTCACCAACATGAACAACCAGGTCTCGCCCGGTGGCAACTCCTCGGGGAGCCAATCCGCCCGGTGACGCCCCGCATCGGGCGATCCGCGCGTCGGTCTCATCCGAACGAACGAGAGCGGTCCCCATTTGTAAGAGCCCCTCTTCGGATCTTCACAGGCCGCTCTTCGGCTCATCACGCGGAGGCATTACGGCCTCGTCGCATAGTGGGATCAACCCCGGACTCACGATGCAAGGGATGAACCACCATGACCTTCAAGCACAGGATTTTGAGCAGGCGCAAGCTCACCGCGTCCGTCGCTGCCGGCGCCGCGGCGATCGCGCTCGCGACCGGCGGCTACGCGATCGCCAACTCCGGTTCGACCGGCACCACGAACGCGGCGACGGCGGGGAAGGTCGTCCCGTTCCAGCGCGGTAACCCGAGCCCGGCCACGCCGGTCGGTCAGGTCCCGGCGAACTTCAATCCCGGGACGGGCACGATCATCACCGGCACCGCGGCGAACAAGGCCAAGGCCGCTGCGGTTGCCGCCTACCCGGGAGGCACCGTCAACCGCGTCGTGCTGCTGAGCAACGGCGAGTACAACGTCCACATAATCGGCGTCAACTGGCCGCACCACGTATTCGTCAGCAAGACCTTCCAGGTCGTTGGCGCCGAGTAGGCGCGCCGGTCTTGCCAGCGCGGCGCGGGGACGAGGCGGCGATCCGTCCGGTCCGTCGGCACGTCACGGCCGGACCGGCGGATCGATCCTCACGAGGCCGGTCTCGTAGGCGAGGACGACGAGCTGGGCGCGATCCCGCGCAGAGAGCTTGCTCATCGCGCGGCTGACGTGAGTCTTCGCCGTCGCCGCGCTGATCACGAGCCGCTCGGCGATCTCCTCGTTGCTGAGCCCGGTGGCCACGAGCGCCATCACCTCGCGCTCGCGGGCGGTGAGCAGCTCGAGCCCGCGCGAGGAGCCGGACGAGTACTTCGCGTGCGAGGCGAACTCCGCGATCAGCCGGCTCGTCACGCTCGGCGCGAGGAGCGCCGCGCCGTCGGCGACCACCCGGACGCCGTGCAGGATCTCGGTCGGCTCGGCGTCCTTGAGCAGGAACCCGCTCGCACCGCCGCGCAACGCTTCGAAGACGTACTCGTCGGTTTCGTAGGTGGTCAGGATCAGCACCCTCGTTCCGGCGAGGTCCGGGTCGGACACGATCCGCCGCGTCGCCTCGAGACCGTCGAGCACCGGCATCCGGATGTCCATGAGGACCACGTTCGGACGACTGCGCCCCGCCACGGCGACCGCCTCCGCGCCGTCCGCGGCCTCGCCGACGACGACGATGTCGTCCTCGCCCTCGAGCAGGACGCGCACACCGGCGCGCACCAGCGCCTGATCGTCGGCGAGCAACACGCGGATCGTCATGAGCGCACCGGTATCGGCAGGGTCGCTCGGACCCGGAAGCCCCCGCCATCCTTGGGACCGGTCTCGAGCTCACCGCCGAGCGCGTGCACCCGCTCGCGCATGCCCGGAATCCCATGCCCGTTGCGGTCGTGCACAGCGCTGGCGGCCTCGGCTCCCCGCGGGGCGTCTCCCCGGCCGTCGTCCTCGACGACGACCATGAGGACGTCGGGCCGGTACGCGAGCGAGACGCACGCCGCCGCCGGCCCGGCGTGACGCAGGACGTTCGTGAGCGACTCCTGGACGATCCGATACGCGGCAAGGTCGACGCTCGCGGGCAGCGGCGCGCGGGCGCCGCCGACGACCACCTCGGTCGGGATCCCGGCCTCGATCGTCGTCGAGACGAGCACGTCGAGCTGGTCGAGCCCGGGATCCGGGCCGCGCGCGTCGGCCTCGTCCCGCCGCAGCACGCCCAGGATGCTGCGCAGCTCCCGCAGCGCCTCCTTGCTCGTCTGCTTGATCGTCCGCAGCGCCTCGGCGGCCCGCTCGGGCTGCTCCTCGATCACATGCGCGCCGACGCCGGCCTGGATGCTGATCATCGCGATCGTGTGCGCGATGACGTCGTGCAGCTCACGAGCGATGCGGAGCCGCTCCGCGTCGACGAGGCGGCGCGCCACCTCGTCCCGGGTCTGATCGGCGCTGCGCGCCCGGTCCTCGATCTCGGTGATGTAGTCACGGTGGCTCCGCACCGCCCAGCCGAGGAACAACGCGGCCAGCGCCAGCACCGGCTCGGCGACCGTCCTGCCGTCCGACCAGCCGTGCCGCTGGAGGAGACCCCGGGCCAGCGCGAGAACGAGGGCCGCGAGGGCGGCGAGCGCCAGCGGGCGCGATCGATCGCCACGCTGCGCGAGCGTGTACACGATGATCAGCGCCGGGAGGGAGATGGCGCCCGTGGCGTCGTCGGCGCCGATCACCACGGCGGCGATCGCGAGCGTCGCGGCAAGCGTCGGAACCGGCCAGCGATGTCGCGCGACGAGCCCCGCCGCCACGGCTACCGCGAGCACGTACCCGGCGGCGCCGAGATGATCGGCGCTGTGTCCGCCGGCCTCCATCGCGCGCACCGTGACAAGCACGGCCGCAACGGCGAGCGCCACCGCGATGTCGGTCAGCGAGATCCGCGGCAGCGCCCGACTTCGGGCTGAGCGCCGATGCTCCACGCGGACAACATAGGGGACCCGTAGGGTCGCGATACCGCTGGTCCGGCCCGGCCGGTCGCCACGAACTACCACGTGGGGAGTACGCAGAGCGCCTGCGTACTCCCAGCGGGGTAGGGCCAAAGAGTCACCCGAGGGCCGACGACAGGCCGGGGCGTACCGAAGAGGATGCACCCATGCGTAGGCTCTTCCTCATCCTCGGCATCCTGACGGCGGCGTCGCTCGGCGCGACCGTCGCCGGCGCCGCGACTCCGCGCCTCCCGGCGCAGGTCACCTCCAAGACGACCCCCGGGACGCGCACCAAGGCCGCGTACCGGTTCACCACCACGGGCTCCGTCGGCTTCTCGAGCAGCCCCGTGTGCCCGGCCGGGAAGACCGGCATCTACTGCGTCCCCCCGCCGCGCAGATGCATCGGCGGCGCCAAGGTCGTGGTGACGTTCAAGGTCGGCTCGAACACCATCTCGGCCCGTCGGGCGACCGTGGGAACGGATTGCCGGTTCCGGTCCACCGTGACCTTCAAGACGTCGCGCCTGCGGACGTACAGGCTGTTTCACTCCAAGCGCGGCCTGCTGCTCACCGTCAAGCAGCGCTTCGAAGGGGATGTCGAACTGGCGCCGGCCGCGGGTCTGACGCACCACGTTCGGGTCAAGGGCTGATGCTGCTCCGCGCCTTCCTTCGGCGTGAAGCACGCCGAATGGTCGGGCGCCGCGACGCGCACAGCGCTTAGCGCGGCGACGCCAGGGACTGGCTCGCGAACGCGGGCAGGACGGCGTCGACGACGCGTTCGGCGAGGCCGTCCTCGAGCGGGGCGCCGCTGAGCATGAGGCGGTAGTAGACGGGGCCGAAGAGCATCTCGTGCATGAGCTCGCGGTCGGTGTCGGGGCGCAGGTCGCCGCGCTCGATGCCGCGCTCGACCAGGCGGTGCACCTCGGCGACGCGTGTCGCGACGACGCGCTCGCGGAACGCGCGCGCGAGCTCGGGGTCGGCGGCGAGATCGGAGACGAGCCCCCGCATCACGCGGCCCATCAGGGTGGTGCCGAGGATCCTCACGGCGCTCTCGACGAACGCGACGAGTTCGTCGCGCGTGTCGTCGAGGTCGGGCACCGACACGAACTGCTCGACCATGTCGATGAGCACGGCGAGCGCGAGCTCGTCCTTGGAGCGCCAGCGTCGGTAGATCGTCGTCTTCGCGACCCCGGCGCGCGCGGCGACGCCCTCGACCGTCAAGCCCTGCACGCCGAGCTCGGCGAGCAGCTCGCGGGTGGCGTCGAGGATCGCCTCCCGCCGGCGGGACGCGCGGGACCCCTCGGTCTCCTCCGCTCGTTCGTGACCCATGTGACGAAACGTAGCGTAGCGTGCTGCTAGCTTTGCGCTACGCGCCGTAGCGTTCAACGTCAGTCAGAAAGGCAGGCCCATGGCACACCGCATCGTCACGACCATCATCAACGCGCTGAAGCAGGAGGGGACGCAGGACGAGGTCCACTTCCACGCCCACGGCGGGCGGCCCTACCCGTGCTACGACGGTCGTTGCACCCGCGCCAGGCTCGACGCCGGCTCATAGCCGGTAGCTCGCGTCGGAGGGCGGAGCGGCTCACGCCGTTCCGCCCCCGCGCGCGTACCGGCGGACTTCCGCGACGCGCTGACGAGTAGACGGAACGGCGCCCCGATCACCCGGCGCGCCATGTGTGCCATCGTCGCGACGACGTGCGCACGCTCGTACTGTCGGATCTACACCTCGGTGCGCGGCTGCGGCGCGATGTGCTGCGACAGGCGGAGCCGCGCAAGGCGCTGCTCGATGCGCTCGAGGGCGTCGAGCGGCTCGTGCTGCTCGGGGACGTGGTCGAGCTGCTGGAGGGGCGCGAGGCGCGGGCGATGGAGGTCGCCGAGCCGGTGCTGAGGGAGCTCGGCGCGCGAGTCGGCGCCCGAGGCGAGGTGATCGTCGTCCCCGGCAATCACGACGTCGCGCTCGTACAGCCGTGGCTCAGGGCGCAGCAGACGCCGCTGGCCGTCGATACGGCGGTCCGAGTGGATGCGAGTCCCTTGCTCGTTCGCCTTGCGTCGTGGCTCGAGCCCGCCCGTGTGCGTGTCCATTACCCGGGCGTCTGGCTGTCCGAGCGCGTATGGGCAACCCACGGCCACTACCTCGATCGGCACCTGCTGCCGGAGTCCGCGTACGGCATCGCCCGCGGGCTGTTCGGGCGCGTGCCCCGGGGTGGCGCCACGCCGATCGAGTATGAGCGTGCCGGCGGCCCCTCCCTGACGCGGCTCGAGGCGCTGCTCACTCGCTGGCTGCCTCGGCCGCTCGCGTCGCTGGTGGACGACGTGGCGGAGTTGCTGCGCGCCTCCACGATGCCCGGGATCCCGCGGCGCCTGCTCAGCCACCGGCTCGCACCCGTGACCGCGATGCTGCTCGGGGTGCAGATGCGACGCGCGAGTATTCCCGCCCTAGCCCGTGTGGTCCACCGGCTCGAAGTCGACGCCGATTGGGTGATCTTCGGGCACGTCCACCGTCGCGGACCCCTCGCCGGTGACGATCCGCGGCGCTGGCGCGGTCCCGGTGGACGGCCGCGAATCGTCAACACGGGCAGCTGGGTCTACGAGCCGCTGCTGGTTCATCGCGCTGGGGCGTCGAACCCGTACTGGCCTGGCGGCGCGATCCTGCTCGACGACGGTCTGGAGCCGCAGGCCATCGGGCTGCTCGACCATCTCGACGAGGGATCTTTCGGCCGCGGGGCGTAGGGGCGAGTGGAGGGTCGAAGGCTGGCGGTGCGCAAAGTCAGACGACGGTCGGGCTTGTGACTGACGTCGGTGTCGGCCGTCGGCGAGCGGCGGTCACGGCCGGGCGGCGACGGTCGCGCGCAGACCGGTGGCGATCCCGGAGCGGGAGCGCGCGCGGACCGCGGCGGCGAGCGCGTCCGGCCACTCGGCGGTGCGAAGCTCGACATCGGGCGCTCCGAGCTGCGCGGCGGCTCTCGAGTTCAGGTGGGGGGCGAGGGCCCGGGCGCGCTGCTCGGCGGCGGCATGCTGGACGCGCAGCAGCGGCGTGCGGCCGGGGGTCGCGCAGTCGGCGAGGATGAGCCGCGCCGCCGGCTCGCGGGCTTGCCGTTCAGCGCGGGCCCACGGGATGTCCGCGCCGGCATCTTGGAGCGTGTCGCGGAGGGTCTGCCAGCCCTGGTGGCGTGTGTCGCAGCGGCGCACGAGCGTCCGCGCAAGCTCGTCGGCGAGCCGGAGGTCGGCGCTGGTGGGGCTGCCGGCGCTGTCGCTGAGCGCGTTCAGCGCCTCCGAGAACCGGCGGCCGTTCCGGACCGCGCCAGCGAGGTCGGCGCTGGAGCGTCGGCGCGGCGCGCGCGGGTTGGGGGCGGGTTGGTCCACGCAGTGACGATATCGGGCCCCTGCTCGACCCGCAGCGCTGTGCCCGTGCCCAGCGTGCTTCGGACGCCGAGGTCGGCGCACTGCGCCGCCGCCGCGATGGGCGACGCGGCCAGATCCGAGGGCCAGGTGTCCTTGTCGTCACCCCTCGCCCCGTCGACACTCATGGCATGAAGTCATCCACCGTCAAGCCATCCACGATCGCCGGTGGGAGCCCCGATTTCCACCGAGCGGAATTGTGAGTGTTCCTGTTTCGCTTCCGCCGCAGCGCGTCGGCGCTTCAGCGGGGCGACGTCATCGTCGATCGCGATCGCGAGCACCTCGTGGTCCTGGACTGCGAGTACCGGGGCGACATCGTCCGCACGCGCCTGCAGGGCCACGGCGAGATCGTCTTCGACTGGCCGCGGGACTTCCTCCTGTCCGTGTACCGCGACCGCAACGGCCGTCCGGGCGCGATCGACGAGGATACGCGGCGCCTGCGCTCGTACGTGCTGTACGACTGGACGCCCGAGGGACAGGAGGCAGACCTCAGTCCGCGCTCAGGATGTGAACGCTCATCGCCGCGGAGTCGTCAACGAGCCAGCCCCCGCCGTTCTGGGTGAGGGCGATGCGGGCGCCGTCGACCTGGCGCGGGCCCGCGGCGCCGCGGAGCTGCCACGTCGCCTCGCAGATCTGCGCGAGCCCGGTCGCGCCGATCGGGTGGCCCTTGGAGAGGAGCCCGCCGCTGGTGTTGACGGGGATGTCCCCGCCGAGAGCGGTCCGGCCGGAATCGAGGAGCGCGGGTCCTTCGCCGGGCTCGGCGAGGCCGATCTGCTCGTAGGCCATGAGCTCGGCGGGCGCGCTGGCGTCGTGCACTTCGACGCAGTCCAGGTCCTCGGGGCCGATGCCGGCGCTCTCGAACGCCGCCTTCGCCGCGTGCCCCGTCGAGCCCGACGTCGGATCGGACTTGTCGTTGTGGTTGCCCGAGACGAGGACCGACGCGCGCACGCGCGGGCCCGCGCGCCCCTCCCGCCGCGCGCGCTCCTCCGACATCAGCACGACCGCGGCCGCGCCATCGGAGATCGGCGAGCACATGAGGAGCGTCAGCGGGGCGACGATCTCCCGCGAGCCGAGCACCTGCTCGACCGTGAGGTGCGCCCCGTACTGCGCGCGCTCGTTGAGGGCCCCGTTGCCCTGCGCCTTGACGACGACCTTGGCGAAGTGCTCGGGTGTCGCTCCCGAGCGGTCCATGTAGTCGCGCGACATCTGCGCGTAGAGGTCCATGAAGAGCGAGCGCTTGCTCGAGTCGGGCCCGGAGCCCATCTGCGCCACGAGCTCGGGCAGCGTCTCGATATCGACCGCGGTTCCGATGGCGGCCATGCCCACGGTCTTGTCCTCGGTCGCGAGCTTCTCGACACCCAGGCACATGACCATGTCGTACTGACCGTTCGCCACGGCGTGGTAGCCCAGGTGCATCGCGGTGGACGCTGACGCGCAGGCGTTCTCGAGGTTGAAGATGGGGATGCCCTCGAAGCCGAGCGGCCGCAGGACGACCTGGCCGCGGATCATCTCCTGCCCGGTGGTGAGCCCGGCGGCCGCGTTGGCCACGTACGCGCTCTGGATGTCGGCCGCAGTGACGCCGGCGTCGGCGAGGGCGGCGGTCACCGCCTCGGCCGCGAGGTCCTTGAGCGTGCGCGTCGACTTGGCGAACCGCGTCATTCCCGCTCCGACGACGTGGACTTTGTTCATGGCGCATCAGCTCCTTGTCTTCGACGCCTCGGGCCGGGTCCAGGTCGCGGTGGTGACGCCCTCGGCCTTCAGCGCGGCGTATTGCACGCGCTGCGTCCCCGTCTTGGGAAGCGCCTCGCGAAACTCGACGTAGGTGGGCACGGCGTAGGCGGCCATGCGCCCCTCGCAGTAGTCGATGAGCTCCCCCGGTGTGAGCCGCGTGCCGGGACGAGGCACGACGACGAGCTTGACGTCGTCCTCGCCGAGCTCGGACGCGACGGCGTGCGCAGCGGACTCGAGCACCCCGGGGTGGGTGTTGACGACGTTCTCGACCTCCCACGCCGAGATGTTCTCCCCGCGCCGGCGCATCGACTCCTTGAGGCGACCGCAGTAGAAGTAGCGGCCGTCCTCGTCGACGCGCGCGAGGTCGCCGGTGTGGAACCACCCGCCGGCGTACGCCGCTTCCGTCGCCGCCGTGTTCTTGTGGTAGTGGGTGATGCGCCCCTGGGGGTGGCGCATGACGAGCTCGCCGACCACGCCCCGTCCGACCTCGTTGCTCGCAGCATCGATCACGGCGAACTCCGTCGGGCCGATCGGGCGTCCCATCGCTCCGGGCGTGCCGTCGTCGTTGACGAGGAAGCCCGGGTGATCGACCATCCCGAAGAACTCGACGATCCGCACCCCGAACCGCCGCTCGAACTCGACCCACGCCCATTCCGGGCACGCGGCGGAGAGCACGGACCGCACCGGGTTCTCGGCGTCGTCGGGGCGCTCCGGCTGCTTGAGGAGGATCGGCAGGAGCGCGCCCAGCGCGTTGAACTCGACCGCCTCGTAGCGGCGGACGTCCGCCCAGAAGCGCGAGGCACTGAAGCGCTCCGCGAGCGCCAGCGTCCAGTCGTTGAACACGGCGCCCATCGCCGAGAGGATCAGCGCGTTGCCGTGGAAGAGCGGGAGCGCCGTGTACACGGTCTCCCCGGGCTCGACGCCGAGCCGAGCCCACAGGCGGTGCATCGGCGTCAGGTCGTAGGCCGTCGCCACGACGCCCTTCGGGGGGCCCGTGGTGCCCGAGGTGTAGAGGATGCCGAGCCCGCTCGCGCCGCCGCCCTCGATCTCCGGAACCGCGTCGGACGCGTCGAGCAGGCGCTCGAGCCCGATCGCTCCCGGCACCCGCGTGGCGTCGCCGCGGACGACCACGCGGGGCGGGTCGACCAGCTGCGCGTGGATGTCGGCGTAGGCGGCCGTGAGCGCGCCGTCGACGATCAGCGCGCGCGCGTCCGAGTCGTTCACGATGTGGGCGAGCGTGCCTCCGCGCTGCGCCGTGTTGATCGGAACGGCCGCCGCGCCGATCGCCACGATGCCCATGTACGAGGAGAGGAACTCCGGGGAGTTCGGCAGGAGCAGACCGACGCGATCGCCCGCGCGCACGCCGAGCTCGGCGAGGCCGTGCGCGGTCCGGAACGACGCCTCGGCGAACTCCCGCCAGGTGATCTCGCGATCGCCGAAGCGCAGGTACGCCGCATCGGGATGGGAGTCCCGGCGCTCGACCAGGAGATCGACGAGGGGGGGTCTCGTCATCGGCTCCTCACCACGTGATCGGCGGCTGGATCGGGATGCCGTTCTGGACGAAGAAAGACCGCAGGATGTTGGCCTGCCTCCGCCCGCCCGAGGCCTCGAAGGCGTCGATCCGGCTGACCCACTCGCGCCGCGCCTTCATCCGCAGCTTGAGCTGGCCGTCGTCGAAGCGGCGCAGGCACTGGTCGACCATCTCGTCCGGCGTCGCGCCGTGGGTGACGCAGAACGCCTCGAGCACCGCGATGCGCTCGTCGTCCTCCGCGAAGCCGGCGGCCTCCATCCAGGCCTGCACGCTGCCGTAGCCGGTGAGGGCCATCATTCCTCGGGCAGGCCGTAGGCGCGCGCGATCGAACGGATCTCGGCCTGCCGCCACGGGTACGGGGCGAGGGGCTGCAGCAGGCGGTGCTTCTCGAGGGCCGCGGTCACCTCGGGCGTCGCCTCGAACGGCGTCGTCGCGTCGTTCCAGAAGTAGTCCTCGGAGATCGGCGCGCGCGGACGCTGGCCGCCCGCCTGCATGTCCTCGGCGGGGTAGCCGACGAGGACCATCCACATCGGCTGCCAGTTCTCGGGAACGCTCAGCGACTCCTTGACGACGTCGGAGTTCCACGACTTGCAGCACGCGCCCAGTCCGAGCGCGGTGACGGAGAGGAGGATGTGCGCGAGCGCCTGCGCGGCCTCGACCGCCGCCATCCACCCGGCCGCCGCGGGGTCCGCGAGCAGCGGCTCGAGGATGGTCTTGCCGACGACCTCGTCGGCGAAGCGGTGGCTCCACCCCAGAGCGGGCGCGAAGGCTCCCCGGTCGTACAGGTCCTTCAGACGCTCGGGACCGCCGGCGGGCGCCTGCGGATCGGAGTACGTGAACAGGTAGAGCGGCGCCATGTCGAGGTCGGCGGTGTTCGTGGGCGTCTTCAGCGCCTCGCGAGCCTCGGGGTCGAGCGTGTCCCGCTCGCAGGCGATGACCTTCAGGTAGGAGGCGTTCACCGACCGCGACGACCTCTGCGCGGCCTCGAACATGACCTCGACCTTCCAGCGCTCGACGGGACGGAACGGCTGGAAGTAGCGGATCGAGCGTCGGGTCCCGATCGCGTCGAAGAGGGGCATCGCCCCCGCCCGATCCATCTCGTGCTCGTCGTACATGTGTCTCGCCCTCTCCTCGCGGGTAGTCGGCCGACCTTAGCGGCGCCCGTATCCATTGTCCATCCAGACCGGGTGGTCGGTCGGCTCTTACTGAACCCTCTCTTGCAGTTATCCTAAACGGGGTTTACGCTCCCGACCGAGTAGTCGCACGAGGGAAGGAGAGAGCGATGGGATTTGTGCGTACACCCGAGGAGATCGGGCGGATCCAGGAGGCCCTGAGCAAGCCGCGCTTCGTCGGCGCCGAGATGCTCACGGTCGACTTCCTGACGACGCTCGGGTTCGTCGAGGCGGTCCTGCCCCCCGGCCTCGAGCCGGCCGCCCAACCTCGCATCACGGCGATGGTCGGCCGCTGGCAGAGCAACTGCGTCGCCGACTTCGACGGCGGCGCCATCTACGTCGCCGCCCGGCACGGCGACCTCGACGGCGACTACGTCCTCGCGATGTTCATGGACGACGACGAGCCGATCATCTACGGCCGCGACCTGTTCGGCGAGCCGAAGAAGCAGGCGGTGTCGCACCTCCATCGCCGCGGCGACCACATGACCGGGTACATCGAGCGGCGCGGCACGCGGCTCGTGCAGCTCGACGCGGAGCTCACCGAGGACACCGGGCCGGTCCGGGTCACGGGGCACAACTTCAACTACAAGGCGACGCCGTCCGCCGACGGACTCGGCCTCGAGCACGACGCGGTGCTCACGGTCGCGACGTTCGAAAACGACTTCTGGACATCGCGTGGCGGGACGGGCGAGGTGCGGCTGACGAGCACCGTGCACGACCCGCTCGGCGACATCCCGATCGAGTCGGTGCTCGGCGCCGCCTACGTCGAGGGCGACATGATCGCGAGCTGCCGCTCGGCGGCCCGTATCCCCGCCGAGGACTTCCTTCCGTACGCCCTCGGCCGCCTCGACGACTGGAGCGCGCTGAACACCGAGTCACCGCCCGCCCTCGTGGCGAGCTGACGTCGGGGCGCCGAGCGATGGACCGGCATCGCACCGAGTCCCGCTGTCCCGCGATCGACGCGTTCGCCAAGATCGCCGGCGCGCTCGGCGGGCTGACCGAGATGGACGATCTCCTCCATCTCCTCGCCCGCACGCTCTCCGACCTCGTCGGTGTCGAGCGCTACAGCCTGCACCTGCGCGACGACGAGGCCGGGCTCTTCCACGGCCGCGTCGGCCACACGGGCACCGAGAGCATCGACAGCCTCGTCAAGCGGGCCTCGGCGGGGATGCAGGCCGACGGCATGAGCCGCGAGCTGCTCGAGAGCAGGCGCCCGGTGATCATCGTCAACGCGCGAGACGATCCGCGCATCGTCCGCTCGACGGTGCGCTTCTGGCGGATCCGCTCGTTGATGGCCGTCCCGCTGCTCCTGGGCGACGAGGTCCTCGGGATCGCCTATCTCGACGACGTCGACCGGGCGCACGAGTTCTCGGATTCCGATCAGGAGCTCGCGCTGGCGTTCGGCGAGCTCGCCGGCATCGCGATCGATCGGATGAAGACGACGCTGCAGCTGCGGTCCGAGCTCGAGGCGATGAGCCGGCAGAACGCCGCGTTCCGCCGCGCGGCGGCGCTGGACGACCGGCTGAGTGCGCTCGTCGTCGAGGGTCGGAGCCTCGAGGACCTCATCGCGCTCCTGGCCGAGGCGCTGGGCAAGCCGTGCGCGCTCTACGACTCCGCTGACGAGCGCGTCGCGGTCGCGTGTCCCCCCGGATGTGCCGAGGACGTCGCTCCGCGCCTGCTCGAGGCCCCCTACCGGCACATGCCCGAGGTGCAGCTCGCGCTGGGCTCGTTGGCGGAGAGTCGTGGCGGCGTCGTCGCGCCGGTGCCGACGGCCGGTGTCCTCCACCGTCACTACATCGCTCCGGTCACGGCCGGCGGGGAGGCCTGGGGCACCCTGATCCTCATGGAGCACAAGCGCCGGTTCACGGGCGCGGACATCCTCACCGCCCGGAGGGCGGCGACGCTCATCGCCCTCCACATGAGCGCCGAGCGCAAGGTGCGCGCCGGCGAGGCGACCGCGCGGGCGTCGCTGACCGCGGAGCTCGTCGCCGGCGACCTCGACGAGGTCGAGGCGCGTCGTCGCGCCGAGCACCTCGGGCTCAACCCGACCGGCGACCACGTCGTGTGCCTGATCGCGGCGCGCGGCGGGGGGCGGGACGCCGTCCCGGACGTCGGCTGGGTCGGCGCAGCCCTCGACGACATCGAGGCGGTCGGGCGCGTGCTCACGGCCCGGCTCCGCGACGGCGTCGTCGCCGTCATCGAGTGCCCGACGGGCTCGACGCGGCGCTGCTACGCGAGCGCGCTCAGGCAGCCGCTGGCCGAGGTGTGCGAGCAACTGACCGCCGGCGCCGAGCTGGTCGCCGGCATCTCCGCCGTGTACACGGGTCCCGAGGCGCTGTCCGAGGCCTACGAGCAGGCCCGGCAGGTGGTCCAGTGCATCGAGCGGTTCTCGCCGCCCGGCTCGGGCACCGTGTTCACCGCCGAGGAGCTCGGCGCCGGACGGCTGTTCCTCGCCATGTCGGACGAGCACGAGGCGTCGCGCTTCGCCCTCCAGACGCTCGGAGAGCTCGTCGACGATCCCGCTCGCTCGGACCTGCTGGCCACGCTCTGCCAGTTCTTCGCCCACCAGGCGAGCATCCGCCGATGCGCCGAGGACCTCGGCGTGCACGAGAACACGATCCGCTACCGGCTCGCCAAGGCCGAGGAGCTCGCGGAGCTGCCGTTCACCCGCGATCCCGATGCCCAGACGCGAGCCCAGATCTCGCTCGCGATCCTTCAGCTGCAAGGAAGGATCCCCGCCGAGGTCGCCCGGCGCGTGGAGTCGAGCGCGGTCCGCTCGCTGGAGCCGGTCACGCACGGCAGCGCCTGAGCACCTTTGTAGAACCGACAACGCCCCGCGCTCGCCGCCGGGTCCCGGGCGGGCGGCCCGCGGCGAGAATGCGGCTCGTGCCCCCCGCTTCCCCAGCCCGCGGCAGCATCCGCGCCGTCGAATGGAGGGGCCCCGAGGCCCTGGCGCTGGTCGACCGCGAGGCGCCCGAGGCGACGCCGGGACAGGCGGTCGTGGAGGTGGCCCATTGCGGCATCTGCGGCTCGGATCTCCATAGCTACCGGCACGGTCTGGCGGCGACAGCCGGCCAGGTGCTCGGCCACGAGTTCTCCGGCACGGTGCTCGAGGCGCCGGGAGTGGAGGGTCTGGCGCCCGGCGATCGCGTCACCGTCCGGCCGCTCATCCCCTGCGGCCGGTGCCGACGCTGCCGGGCCGGCGAGCCCAACCTGTGCGAGGTCGGCGCTGTCGACAACATCGGCTACGGATCGCCGGGCGCCTTCGCCGAGCGCGTGCTCGTGCCGCGGGCGGCGCTCGGGGAGACGGTGTTCCGGTTGCCCCCCGAGGTCGGCGACCGGGCGGGCGCCCTCGTCGAGCCGCTCGCGGTCGCGATGCACGCGGCGCGGCTCGGCGCCGTGCTCCCGGAGGACGTCGTCCTCGTGCTGGGCGCGGGAATGATCGGCCTCGGGGTGACGCGGCTCCTGCGCCTCGCGGGGGTCGGCCGGCTGGTCGTCGCCGACCTCTCCCCGCTGCGCCGCGCGCGGGCGCTGGCCCTCGGCGCCGACCGGACGATCGACCCGCGAGCGGAGGACGTCACGAAGGCGATGCGCGAGATCACCGGGCCCGGGGGCTTCGGCCTCGGCGCCGCCGTCGACGTCGTGTTCGAGTGCGCGGGCGTCGAGGAGACGCTGGCCCACGCCCTCAAGTCCGCACGCCAGGGCGGCACGCTCGTCCTGACCGCGGTCTACGCGGGCGCGGTCAGGATCCACCCCGATCGGATCGTCGAGAAGGAGCTGACCGTGCGCGGCGCGTTCGCCTACCGCGACGAGTTCCCCGCCGTGATCGATCTCCTCGCGTCCGGCGCGGTCGACCCCGAGGAGTTCGTCTCGCACTCGTTCGGCCTCGACGACGTCGAGCTCGCGTTCCGGACGCAGATGGACACCGCCCGCTCGATCAAGGTGCTCGTCACTCCGGGGTGAGCAGCTCGAGGACGGCCGCGGCGTAGATCTCCGCCGCCGCGGCGACCTCGGCGACGGCCACGTGCTCGTCCACCGCGTGCGCGAGCTCGAAGTCGCCCGGCCCGAACGTGATCGCCGCCGGGTTCCCGAAGCCGTGCTCGTCGGTGCGCATGAGCTCGGCGGCGTCGACCCAGCCGCCGTTGAACTGGCGGATCTCGGCCGTCCCGCCGGTCACGGCGCCGACCGCGCTCTGGAGCGCCTTGATGCCCCGGTGCGCGGGATCGGCCTCGCCCGGGCGCAGCCACAGGCGCCCGGCACCCATCGGCAGGACCTTGGACTCGAAGCGAACCTCGCCGTCCTCGCGCTCGAGCTGGCGCAGGAACGCGTCGATCGCCTCGGCGACGCCGGTCAGCGTCGTGCCCGGGGGCGAGAGCACGGAGAGCACGGCGTCGCACCGCGCCGGGATCGCCCAGCCGCCGCCCGGCAGGGTGCGGATCGCGTTCGTGGTCACGCGCGGCTCGAACCAGCGGGAAGTGCCGCCCGGCAGCGCCAGGAGCCCCTGCTCGACCGCGAGGACGAGCCGCGCCATCTTCTCGATCGCGTTGACGCCGCGCTCGGGCTCGGTCGGGTGGGCGGTGCGTCCGATCGCGGTGATCTTCCACGTCGAGATGCCCGGGTACGCCATCTCGATCCGCTGGTTGCTCGTCGCCTCGGCGGAGAACACGGTGTCGACGCGCTCGATCACGCCGAGGTCCTCCATCAGGGTCGCGCCGCGGAAGCCGTCCTCTCCGTCGCAGTCCGACATGAAGTAGAGCGGGCCGTCGAGCGCGGCGCCGCTTGCCACCACGGCTTCGAGTGCCGCGAGCATCGCGACATGAGCGCCCTTGCTGTCGACCGCCCCGCGGCCGTAGACGACGCCGTCCTCGATCTGACCGCCCCACGGGTCGCGGCTCCAGTCCGCGGGGACCGCGCCGACCGTGTCGTAGTGGGCGTCGAAGAGGATCCCGGCTTGCTCGCCGCGGCCTTCGAGGCGACCGAGGACGAGCGGCGCGCGCCGCCCCTCCACGGCGTAGTGCTCCACGGTCATGCCGAGCTCGCGCAGGCGGGCGCTGACCCACAGGTGGGCGGTGGTGTCCTCGCCGACGACGCTCCGGATCGAGATGAGCTCGCGCAGGAGCTTCGCGCAGCGCTCGGGGTCGATGCGGATCCGTTCGGTCTGCTGTTCGGTGCTCATGGCCGGCCTTTCGTCGGGGGAGAGTCAGCGGGAGTCGTCGAGGAGCGCCGGGTGGCCGCGCAGGCTGAGGCCGCCGTCGACGGTCAGGCACGTCCCGGTGATCCAGCGTGCGGCGGGGGAGGCGAGGAACGCGACGGCGGCCGCGATGTCCGCGCCCTCGGCGATGCGGCCGAGCGGCGTGCCGTCGACGAAGGACTCGGACACGCCCGGTTGCGCGAGCATCGGCTCCATCAGCGGCGTGCGCACGACGCCCGGCGCGACGGCGTTGCAGCGGATGCCGCGCGAGCCGAGCTCGAGGGCGGCGGAGCGGACGAGCGCCTCGAGGCCCGCCTTCGCCGCGCAGTAGTGCGTCAGGCCGGCGACGGGGGAGCGCGAGTCGATCGACGAGAGCAGGGTCACGGACCCCTCGCCCGCCAGCGCGCGAGCGCAGGACTGAACGACGTTGAAGGCGCCGGTGAGGTTGACGGCGAGGACGAGCTCCCACTCGCGCGCCGTGATGTCGGCGAGGGGCGTCACGCGGGCGGTCCCCGCGGCGTAGACCACGGTCCACGGCGAGCCGCAATGCGTGGCGAAGTCCTCGACCGCGGCGCGCACGGCCTCGGCGTCGCGCACGTCGAGGGGCAGGGAGGCGACGTCGGACGGTGGGCGCAGGTCGGCGACGACGACGCGCCAACCCCGGGCGGCCAGCTCGTCGGCGGTCGCGCGTCCGATGCCGGAGGCGCCGCCGACCACGAGCGCCCCGGCGGCCGGCATCACGTCCGCCACGACATGCCTCCCTCGAGCAGCTCGGCGAGCTCGGTGAGCGCCCGCCCGCCGACCGCCCCGTCGATGGCGCGGTGGTCGAGCGTCATCGTGACCGTGAGCATCGGGACCGCGACGCTCCCCTGCTCGCGCGGGACGAGGCGCTCGACCGTCCGCCCGACCGCGACGATCGCGCTCTCGCCCGGGTTGACCATCGCGGTGAACCGATCGACGCCGAAGCTCCCGAGATTCGAGAGGCTGATGGTCCCGTCCGCCATGTCCTCGAGCCCGAGGTCACCCGCGCGCGCGCTCGCGACCAGGCGCGCGCGCTCGCGCGCGACGGCCGCGAGCGTGAGCTCGTGCGCGTCGCGGATCACCGGGACGACGAGGCCGCGGTCGGTCGCCACCGCGAGCCCGACGTTCACCCCGGCCCGGCGCGCGAGCCGCGGCGGATCGTCGCCGTCGCCGGGGACGAACGACGTGGCGAGCGCGGGATGGCGCACCACCGTCTCCGCGAGCGCCTGGACGAGCATGTCGCCCAAGCCGGGGGCGCCGTCGAGTCGCGCGAGCTCGGCCTTGGCGGCGAGCAGCCACGTCGCATCGACGTCACGCGCGAGCGCGTACTGCGGGATCGCCTGGCTGATGGTCATGCGCCGCGCGATCGCTCGGCGCAGCGGCGAGAGCTCCTCGAGCGCCGCCGGCTCGGGCGCGCGCGCGGCTCCGACTCGCGCGCCGGGTGACTTCGGATCGGACTCGCCCTCGAGCGGCTCGTCGAGCGAGTCCGCGAGGAGGACGAGCGTGGCGCCGACCTCGACCGTCTCGCCGATCGCAACCTCGATGCGGCGCACGAAGCCGTCGCGGGGTGCGACCACATCGGTGTCCGCCTTGTCCGTCGAGAGCTCGACGACAGGGTCGTCCTTGACGACCTGCACGCCGACCTCGACCGGCAGCGCGACCACCACACCTTCCGTCACCTCCAGGCCGAGCTGCGGCATGACGACCGCGGTGACCAATCCGGAGACCTCCTGTTTCGTCGGTTCGCGTGACGCTATGAGCCGGCTTCGCGGTCACCTATCTCGATGTCGGTCGCCCCTTGTTGCTTCTCCAACTCACCCGCTCCGGCGCACCGAGGGGCCGGATCGCGCGGCGCGAGAATCCGGTTCATGTCCCACCCGGATCCTTCGGGGGCGCCGGTCGTCGACCCGGCGGCTTCGGCGCCCCTGGAGTCGCTGTTCGCCTCGATGGCCCTGATCCGCGCGTTCGAGACTCGCGTCGCCGAGCTCTACCGCGACGGCGAGATCCCCGGGTTCGTGCACACGTCGCTGGGACAGGAGGCGGTGGCGGCCGGCGTCGGCCTCGCGCTGCGGCCCGACGACTACCTCGCGACGACGCATCGCGGGCACGGGCACTGCCTCGCGAAGGGCGTCGACGTCGACGGCATGATGGCCGAGCTGTTCGCGAAGGCGACCGGGCTCTGCCGCGGCAAGGGCGGCTCGATGCACGTCGCCGATCCCCGGCTCGGCGTCCTCGGGGCGAACGCGATCGTCGGGGCGAGCATGCCGCTCGCCGTCGGGGCCGGCCTGTCGAGCAAGCTACGGCGCCAGGACCGCGTCGCCGTCGCCTTCTTCGGCGAGGGCGCCGTCAACCAGGGGATGTTCCACGAGGCCATGAACCTCGCCGCCATCTGGGATGCCCCGGTGGTGTTCGTGTGCGAGAACAACGTCTACGCCGAGTTCACCGACAGCCGCACGATGAGCCGCGTGCCGCGGGTCGCCGACCGAGCAGCGGCCTACGGAATCGCGGCGTCGACGGTCGACGGCAACGACGTCGAGGCGGTTCACGCGGCGGCGCAGGAGGCCGTCGAGCGGTGCCGCGTGGCCCGTGGCCCGTTCCTGCTCGAGGCGGAGACCTATCGCTCGCACGGCCACTACGAGGGCGACGCGCAGCCCTACAAGCCGGCCGAGGAGTCCGACGCGTGGGGGGCGCTCGACCCGCTGAGCATCGCCGAGGGCCGACTCCTCGAGCGGGGCGCGGGGTCGGCCCAGCGGCTCGCTGCCGTTCGTTCGCGCGCGCGGGAGCGGGTCGAGGCCGCCGTCGAACGCGCCCGCGCGGCCCCGCCACCGGCGCCGGAGGAGGCGTACGAGCATGTCTTCCACGGCTGAGCGGGCGCCGCGGTACATCGACGCGATCAACCAGGCGCTGGCCGAGGCCATGGCCGAGGACGACACGGTCGTCGTCATCGGCATCGACGTGGGCGCCGGCGAGGGCATCTTCCGGGTGACGCGCGGGTTGTTCGAGCGGTTCGGTCCGGAGCGCGTGATCGACACGCCGATCAGCGAGATGGGCTACGTCGGCGCCGCGGTCGGCGCCGCCATGACCGGGTTGCGACCGATCGTCGAGATCATGTTCATGGACTTCCTCGGCGTGTGCCTGGATCCGATCATGAACCAGGCCGCCAAGCTCCCCTACATGACGGCCGGCGCCCTCTCGGTCCCGATCGTCTTCCGCACCCAGACCGGCGCCGGGCGCAGCGCGGGCGCCCAGCACTCGCAGAGCCTCGAGGCGATGCTCGCCCATGTCCCCGGCCTCAAGGTGGTGATGCCGGCGACCGTCACCGACGCCCACGACCTCCTCCTCGCCGCCGTCCGCGACCCCGACCCCGTCGTCTACGTCGAGAACCGGCGGCTCTACGCGACGCGCGCGCGCCTCGATCGGGATCCGCTCCCACTCGGCGTCGCCCGCGTCGCGGCGGTAGGGGAGGACGTCACCGTCGTCACGTGGGGTCAGTCGCTGCGGGAGTGCCTGACCGCGGCCGAGGGCGGGAGCCCGTCGCTCGAGGTCGTGGACCTCAGGTCGCTCGTGCCCCTCGACATGGAGACCGTCCTCGCGTCGGTGCGCAAGACGGGCCGCCTGCTGGTCGTGCACGAAGCCGTCCAGGACTTCGGCGCCGGAGCCGAAATCGCGGCTCGCGTCGCCGACGAGCTGTTCGACGACCTCCGCGCGCCGGTCCGCCGCCTGGGAGCGCCGGCCGTGCCGATGCCGTTCAGCCCGGACCTCGAACGGGCGCTGCTCCCGTCGGCCGTGGCGATCGCGGCCGTCGCCGAGAAGCTCACGCGCGAGAGTTAGCAGCCCGCGACGCCGCCCGGAGTCCGGCGACGACGCCACGGTCGTGGAGGTCGCCGATCTCGGCGGGGCTGAGGTTCAGGACCTCGGCGAGGATCTCCTCGGTGTGCTCGCCGAGCTGCGGGGCGCGCTGGACGGGGACGCGGCCGTGCTGGGCGAAGTCGAGGGGCGAGCGGGGTGCGAGGTAGCGGCCGACGCCGGGGTGCTCGATCTCCTCGAACATCGGGTTGGCGACGGAGCAGCGGGGGTCCTCCTCGACGAGCTGGCGGAACGTCTGGTAGGGGCCCCAGGACACGCTGGTGCCGGCGAACGCCTCGCGGATCTCGGCGAGGGTCCGCGACTCGAACCAGGGGCGCAGGATCGCGGCGATCAGGTCGCGGGCCTCGTAGCGGCCGGTCTCCGTGTCGAGATCGTGGCCCGTCGCGCTCTCGATGCCGGCGTAGGCGTCGCCCGTGCCGGTGGCCTCGACGAGCGCGCGCCATTGCCGGGCGGTCAGGGCGACGACCATCACGCGGCGGTCGTCCGCGGTGACGAAGTCGTGGCCGAAGGCGCCGTAGAGGTAGTTGCCGTCCTTGCGCTGGTCGCGACCGCCGAGCTGGGCCTCGGCGATGCGGCCGAGGTTCCCGACCATCGCGAACGCGACGTCGGAGAGGGCGACCCGGACCAGCTCGCCGCGCCCGGTGCGGCCGCGCTGACGCTCGGCGGCGAGGAGCCCGACGGCCGCGAGCGTCCCCATCGCGACGTCCCAGGCGGGCAGGACGCTGTTCAGCGGCTCGGCGAGGTTGCGCGGCCCGGTCGCCCACGGGAACCCGGTGGCGGGGTTGACCGTGTAGTCGACCTCGCTCGTGCCATCGGGATTGCCGGCGAGCGCGACCATGATCAGGTCCTCGCGGCGGGCGCGCAGCTGCTCGTAGGAGAGCCAGCCGCGCGCGGGGAAGTTCGTGAGCAGCGCGCCCGTAGCCTCGACGAGCGCGGTCACGAGCTCGCGCCCTTCGGTCGATCGGATGTCGACCTGGATCGAGCGCTTGCCCTTGTTGAGGCCCGCCCAGAACAGGCTCTGCCCATCGGCGGCGAGCGGCCAGCGCTGATGGTCGAGACCGCCGCCGATCTGGTCGAAGCGGATCACGTCGGCCCCGAGCTGCGCGAGCGTCATGCCGCCGAGCGGCGCCGCGACGAACGCGGAGCCCTCGACGACGCGCAGTCCTTCGAGGATCCCGTTCATGCCATCACCGCCACGAGGCGCCAGTCCAGCACGGGCTCCGCCGCGCGGGTCTCGACCCGCAGCTGGACGAGCGCGCCCGGCCCGCTCGACGTGACGGCTTCCACGGTCACGACGCTGCGCAGCACGTCGCCTTCGGCGACCGGCGCGAGGTGATCGCACGAGCGCCATCCGGCGACCGTGACCAGGTTCGGCAGCGCGCGCGTGGCATGCGCGAGGGCGACGCCGATCGTGTGGCCCCCGTAGACGAGGCGCTGCCCGCGCGCGCCCGGGTCGGTGTGGGCGGCGGCGACGTTGAGCGTGAGGCGCGCCAGCTCCGGGGCGGCGGTCACCGTGTCGCCGCCCTCGACGACGTAGCGGCCGCCGACGCTCACCCCGTCCGCGTGGAGTCCGGGAACGAGCTCGCGGAACGCGTCGAGGTCCCAGCTCGCGACGAGGTCGCCCAGCGCGCCGGCGGGCAGCTCGGCCGGGATCGCATCGAGGTCGTCGGCATGGCCGGGGCGGTTGGCCTCCTCGCGCAGCGGCAACATCGCGCAGCGGTGGAAATCCAGGACCGGACGATCCTCCTGGTCGACGGTGCGGATCCGCAGCACGGCGAGCCCCGTCGGCGCGCGACCGGGCTTGGGCGAGGTGTCGCGCAGCGCGACGACCTCCGTGACCGTGCGCAGCGTGTCGCCGATCCGCGGCGCCCGGCGCAGGACCAGCCCGCGATAGAAGAGGTTCGCGATCACGCGCTGCGTAGCGACCGTCGACTGGCCGATCGCGACGTCGCACACGAGCCCCGGATGGGCGAGCGCCCGCTCGCCGGTGACTCGCGCGCACAGATGGGCGTCGAGCGGCAGGCGCAGCCGATCGCCGAGGATCGCCTGGTGCAGCGCCGCGTGGCCGTCGGTGAGCGTGAGCCCGGGCGCCACGTCGAAGCGGTGGCCGACCTCCAGGTCCTCGTACCAGGGACCGGCGACCGGCTGCTCGCGCTCGAGGACCGTCATCCGGCCCTCGCCACGGTTCGCAGCGCGGCAAGCCGCACCGGCTCGTCGAGCATCTCGCCGTCGAGGCGGACCGCGCCACGGCCGTCGGCCGCGGCGTCCGCGAGGGCGGCGAGCACCGCGCGCGCATACTCGACCTCCTCCGGCGTGGGCGTGAACGCGGCCGTGATCGGCGCGATCTGCGAGGGGTGGATCGCCCACTTCCCGTCGAAGCCGAGCTCCGCCGCGCGGGCCGCCGCGGCGCGAAGCCCCTCCTCGTCGTCGATCGCCAGATGCGGCCCGTCGATCGCCTGCACCCCGGCGGCGCGAGCCGCGGACAGCACCGCGTCCTGCACGGCCAGCCACCGATCCAGTGGCGCGGACCGCGAACGCCCCAGCGAGACGGCGAGGTCGGCATAGCCGAGGACGATCGCCTCCAGCCGCGGCGAGCCGGCGGCGATCTCGTCCAGCGCCCGGAGCCCGGCGGCCGACTCCACGAGCGCCTGGACGCCGAGCGGCTCGGCGTGGCCCGCGGCGCGCTCGACGCCGTCGAGCAGCCGGTCGACGAACGCGAGGTCGCCGGCGCTCTCGACCTTCGGGATGACGACGCTCCGCGGCCGGCTCCCGGCGCCGCCGAGCGCAATCACGTCCTCGTGCGCCCACGGCGTCCCGGGCGCGTTGACCCGGACCGACGCGACGCTCCCGCCGGCGAGCGCCGCCAGCGCCTCCGCGCGCGCCTCAGCCTTCCGCGCGGGCACGACCCCGTCCTCGAGGTCGATCACCACTTCGTCGACCTCGATGCTCCGCGCCTTCTCGAGCATCCGCGGCGAGCTCGCCGGCACGGTCAGGGCCGCACGACGCGGCTGGTCGAGAAGGCGCGGAGGCATACGACGGATGATCGCAAGTCACCGCTGCCGGACCGCCTGGTGCGCCGCCCGGACGCCCTGGCCGGCGGCCCGGACCCGGACGCCGTTGCTGCTCGCGGCGCGCGTGGCGGCGGCGCCGGTCGCCA
>JAOPZQ010000142.1 GCA_025964075.1 Solirubrobacterales bacterium
TCGGGCTCCGCGCGGTACCCCTCGAGCGCCGCGAGCAGCGCCCTCAGCGCCTCGCGCGCGTCGGCGACCACGGCCAGGCCGCTGAGCTTCGCGGCGTCGAACGAGGCGACGTTGACGCCCACGAAGCGGACGTCGGGGTCCTGAAAGGCGGTCTTCGACGCGGTCGTGAAGTCGCCCCACCGCGTGCCGACGCCGATCACGAGGTCGGCATCGCGCGCCAGGCGATTGGCGGCGGCGGAGCCGGTCGCCCCGACCGCTCCGAGCGCCAGCGGATGCTCGGAGACGAGCGCGCCGCGACCGGCCTGGGTCTCGCAGACCGGGATGCCGGTCGCGTCGACGAACGCGCGGAGGGCGGCGGTCGCCTCGCTGTAGACGAGGCCGCCGCCGGCGACGATCAGCGGGCGCCGTGCGGCTCGCACCAGGGCCGCGGCGCGCGCGATCGCCTCCGGCGCGGGGCGCTGGCGCCAGAGCGGCCAGACGCGGGGGGCGAGGAACGCCTCGGGGACCTCGAAGGCCTCGGTCTGCACGTCCTCGGGGAGGGCGAGCGTGACCGCGCCGGTCTCCGCCGGGTCGGTGAGGACGCGCATCGCCTCGAGCGCGCTCGAGAGCAGCTGCTCCGGCCGCGCGATGCGGTCGAAGTATCGCGAGACGGGCCGCAGCGCGTCGTTGACGGACACGGTGGCGTCGTGCGGGACCTCGAGCTGCTGGAGCACCGGGTGCGGGCCGCGGCCGGCGAACGTGTCGCCGGGCAGCAGGAGCACGGGCAGCCGGTCGATCGTCGCCAGCGCGGCGCCGGTGACCATGTTCGTGGCGCCGGGCCCGACCGAGCTCGTGCAGGCGTAGGTGGCGAGCCGGTTGCGCTGCCGCGCATAGCCGGCGGCGACGTGGACCATCGCCTGCTCGTTGCGCGCGGGGTGGTAGGGCAGCAGGTCGGCGTGCTGCTGCAGCGCCTGCCCGAGGCCGGCGACGTTCCCGTGCCCGAAGATCCCCCAGCAGCCCGCGAAGAAGCGATGGCGCTCGCCGTCGCGCTCGACGTGCTGGGCGGCGAGGAAGCGCACGAGCGCCTGGGCCATCGTCAGGCGGGGCATCGCAGCGCGTCCTCGATGTCGTCGTGCGTCGGCATGTCGTCGGCACAGGCGAGCCGCGAGGCGACGATCGCGCCGGCCGCGTTGGCGGTGCGGAGCGCGCGCTCGAGGTCCCAGCCGGAGACGAGGCTGTGGCACAGCGCGCCGCCGAACGCGTCGCCGGCGCCGAGGCCGTTGAGGACGCGCAGACGCACGGGCGGCAGGTCGATCCGCTCGCCGCGCGCGGTCCGCGCGAACACGCCCTCGCCGCCGCGCTTGACCACGGCGACCTCGACGCCCAGTTCGAGTAGGGCCTCCGCCGCCGCCTCCGGGTCGCGGGTGCCGACTGCCATCTCGACCTCGTCCTGGTTGCCCACCGCGACGGTCACGTGGGGCAGCGCCGTGCGCGCCCAGCGGCGCGCCTCGGCGTCCGAGGGCCAGAACATCGGCCGGTGGTCGAGGTCGTGGACGGTGAACGCCTTGCGCCCCCGCGCCTCCAGCGCGGTCAGGACCGCGCCGCGGCTGGGCTCGTCGGAGAGGCCGGTCCCCGTCGTCCAGAACAGCCCGGCGTCGCGAACGGCATCGAGGTCGAAGTCCGCGGGCGTCAGGTTCATGTCCGGCGCCTTCGGCTCGCGGTAGAAGAGCAGCGGGAACCGATCGGGAGGATGGACCTCGCAGAAGACGATCGGGGTGCGCAGCTCGGGGTCCGTGCCCACCCAGCGCGCGTCCACGCCGAAGCCCTCGAGCGCGGTGCGCACGAAGGGCCCGAACGGGTCGTCGCCGACCTTGGTGACCACGGCGGACCGGCTGCCGAGGCGGGCGGCGGCGACCGCGACGTTGGTCGGGCTGCCGCCCAGCGACTTGGCGAACGTCCGCACGTCGGCCAGCGCCACGCCGATCTGCTCGGGATAGAGGTCGACGCCGACGCGCCCGGTGGTGATGACGTCGAACGGCGCGCTCACAGCGCCACCCACCTTCGCTCGACCGCTGCCCGCTCCATCGCGTCGCACACCGCCTGCACGCGCACGCCGGTCTCGAGATCGGGCTCCCACGGCCCCTCGGGCCAGCGCTCGAGGTGGTCGGCGATCTGGTTGACGAAGCTCGACCCGTAGCCGACCCCCTGGCCGATCGGCCACCACTGCGCGGCGTAAGGGTGGGACTCGTGCTCGGCGCGGATCCGGCGCATGCCGTAGAGCGCCGGGTCGTCGGCGGCGGCGCCGAACCACAGCTCGTTCGAGCGCGCGTAGTCGAAGCGCAGGGTCCCGTCGTCGCCGTTCACCTCGACGGTGAAGTCGCACGGCCGCCGGACGCACGTGCGCGCCATCTCGAACGTGCCGCGTGCGCCCGACGAGAACCGCGCGAGCGCCGAGGACGCCTCGTCGATGTCCACGGTGCGGGGCGCGCCGCCGCGGGCGTCCGGGCGCTCCGGCGTGAACGTCGCCGACTGCGCGGAGACCTCGGCGATGTCGCCGACCATCCACAGCGCCAGGTCGATCAGGTGGCTGCCGAGGTCGGCGATCGTCGTCCCGCCGAGCGCTCGGTCGAAGCGCCAGTCGAAGGGGATCGACGGATCGCAGAACTCGTCCGAGAGCCAGGTCGCCCGCCACAGGCGCACGGCGCCGACGGCCCCGTCGTCCACCATCCGCTTCATCAGCGCGAGGGCGGGCAGGCGGCGGTAGTTGAAGCCGATCGCGCCGAGCACCCCGGCCTCGCGGACGGCCCGGGCGGCGGCCGCCGCGCTCGCGTGGTCGGCGGCCAGCGGCTTCTCGCACAGCACGGCCTTGCCGGCGGCCGCGGCCGCGACGACGATCTCCCCGTGGGTGCCGGGCGGCGTGCACACGTCGACGATGTCGACGTCGTCGCGAGCGATCGCCTCGTGCCAGTCGGTGACCCAGGCGCCGGCGCCGAAGGCGTCCGCGGCGCGCTGCACCCGCGCGGCGTCCCGGCCGCTCACGACGCGCACCACGGGGTGCACGGGAAGCGGGCGGATCCGCGGCATCGCCGAGTATGCGTAGGCATGGGCCCGCCCCATCATGCCGTAGCCGATCACGGCGATGCCGACCTCTTCGCTCATCGGTTGGCCGCCGCCGCCGCGAGC
>JAOPZQ010000148.1 GCA_025964075.1 Solirubrobacterales bacterium
CGCCAGATCCGAGCCGATGCCCGGCTCGGTCATCGCGACCGCCGTGATCAGCTCTCCCGAGGCGATCCCGCCGAGCCAGCGCTCGCGCTGCTCCTCATCGCAGTACGTGAGGAAGTACGGGAGGCAGATGTCGTTGTGCAGCGTGATCCCCAGCCCGTAGCCCCCGACGCCGGCCCGCTGGACCTCCTCGCCGATGACGACGTTGAAGCGGAAGTCGTCGACGCCGGCGCCGCCGTGCTCCTCCGGGATGGCCATGCCCAGGAAGCCGTGCCTGCCCGTGCTGGCGTAGGCGTCGCGGTCGACGATCCCCGCGCGCTCCCAGTCCTCGAACCGCGGGGCGATCTCGCGCTCGACGAACCGACGGAAGCTCTCGCGGAAGTCGTCGTGCTCGGGCTCGAAGAGATCGCGGCGCATCGGGCGCCCGAGCCTATCGATCGGCGTTCTCCCGTAGACCGCCGCGTGCCTTTGGGGTACTCTGTATCCAGACATTGACTGACTAGTCAATCTGCCCCCTTTAGGAGCGAGCAAAAGTGGTCGATTTCACGCTGACCGACGAGCAGAAGGCGATGCGCGAGATGGCGCACGACTTCGCCACCAAGGAGATCCGCCCCGTCGCCTGGGAGTTGGACAAGGACGGGACGTTCCCCGAGGAAGTCATCAAGAAGGCCTGGGAAGTGGGTCTCATGAACACCCACATCCCCGAGGAGTACGGGGGACCGGGCCTCAACTACCTGGAGGGATGTCTGATCGAGGAGGAGCTCTCATGGGGCTGCTCCGGGGTCCAGACGAGCCTCGGCTGCAACGGCCTCGCCTCGGCGCCGGTCGCCCTCGCCGCCTCCGACGAGCTGAAGAAGGAGTACCTGGGTCGCCTGACCGAGGCTCCGCTCCTCGCCTCCTTCTGCCTCACCGAGCCCGACGCCGGCTCGGACGTCTCGGGCATGAAGACGACGGCCGTCAAGAAGGGCGACAAGTACGTCATCAACGGCTCGAAGTGCTTCATCACCAACGGCGAGTTCGCCAACTGGTACACGGTCTACGCCAAGACCGACAAGGAGGCCGGGCACCGCGGCATCTCCTGCTTCGTCGTTCCCCGTGACGCCGGCGTGATCGTCGACCACCACGAGGACAAGATGGGCCAGCGCGCGTCGAACACGGCGACGGTGAGCTTCAACGACGTCGAGATCCCCGCCGACCACCTCGTCGGCGAGGAGAACAAGGGCTTCAAGATCGCGATGATGACCCTCGACCGCACGCGCCCCGGCGTGGCGGCGATGGCCACCGGTATCGCCCGCGCGGCGTTCGAGTTCGCGGTGGCGTACTCGAAGGAGCGCGTCCAGTTCGGCGTGCCGATCGCGATGCACCAGGCGATCCAGTTCATGATCGCCGACATGGCGACCGAGATCGAGGCCTCGCGCCTGCTGACGTGGAAGTCGGCGGTGCTGCTCGACCAGGGCCAGCGGAACACGCTGGTCTCCTCGCACGCGAAGCGCTTCGCCGCCGACACCGCGATGAAGGTCGCGACGGACGCCGTGCAGATCTACGGCGGGTACGGCTTCATCAAGGAGTACCCCGTGGAGAAGCTGATGCGCGACGCGAAGATCATGCAGCTCTACGAAGGCACGTCGCAGATCCAGCGACTCGTGATCGCCCGCGAGACCCTGCTGCCGCGCCACATCGAGGAGCCGGCTGCGGCGACCGCCTGACACCGTGTAGACAAAAGGGGCCAGACCCCTTTGGACGTCGCTCCCTAGGGGCCGCCGCGGCGAGGCGGCCCCTAGGCGCCTAGGCCGGCGGCGAGGAACCGGTCCGCCTCGCCGGCGTTGACCTCGACGACGGTCCGAGCGCGCAGGCAGGTGGCGGCGCGCCGCGGCTTCACGTCGCGCGTGACCTCGACGACGGCACCGTCGGCGCCGAGCCAGATCAGGTCGAGGGGGAAGCGCATCGCGAACGTGTGGACCGATCGGCAGCGCAGGATGTGCAGGCCCCATCCCGGCGGGAGCGCGTCCAGGCGCGCGAGCCCGCGCGAGCGCTCGGCGAACCGGCGGGCGGTGAACACGACGCAGTCGCCGCCGAGCTCGCGCCGGTCGAGTGGGCGGAGGCGCTCCCGCGCCGCGGCATCGGTGTCGGCGGTCATCGCGGAGCCGCTCATGATCTCGCAAATCCGTCCACGGGGGCGGTGACCAGGCCACGCCGATCTGGCACGCTGTGCTCATGACGCCGATCTCCCGTGGATTCCGGGGCCGCCGCCGCCCGGACGTCGATCCTGCCCGCGTTCCGCCCGGCCAGTACGTCGAGACGGACTTCCCGGTCCTCTCCTACGGCCCGACGCCGCACCGCCGCACCGAGGACTGGAGCTTCACGATCGAGGGCGCCGTGGAGCAGCCGCGCACGTGGAGCTGGGACGAGCTGATTGCCCTTCCTCGTGAGACGCCGACCGTGGACATCCACTGCGTGACGAAGTGGTCGAAGCTCGACACGGCGTGGGAGGGCGTCTCGGTCGACCTGCTGCTCGACGAGGTGGAGACCGACGCCGGATTCCTGACCGCGTTCTCCGACGGCGACTACACCACGAACCTCGCGCTCGAGGACGTGACCGGCGGTCGTGCCTGGGTCGTCCACACGTTCGACGGCGCGCCGCTGGAGCCCGAGCACGGCGGACCGGCCCGGCTGCTCGTCCCGCACCTGTACTTCTGGAAGAGCGCGAAGTGGATCCGCGGCTTCCGGCTGACCGAGCAGGACGAGCCCGGGTTCTGGGAGGTCAACGGGTACCACAACCGCGGCGACCCCTGGCGCGAGCAGCGGTATTGGAACGACTGAGCGGCTCCGGGCCGGTCTGGCATGTCGCGACCGTGCGCCGCCTCTGGCCCGAGAACAGCCACGCCACGTCGATCGCGTTCGGGATGGACGGCTGGCCGGGCCACCGGGCGGGGCAGCACGTCGACGTGCGCCTAACGGCCGAGGACGGCTACCAGGCGCAGCGCTCGTACTCGATCGCCTCGCCGCCCGAGGCCGACGAGGTCGTGCTGACCGTCGAGCGCCTCGAGGACGGGGAGGTCTCGCCCTACCTGGTCGACGAGCTCCGCGAGGGCGACGACGTCGAGCTGCGCGGCCCGATCGGCCGGCCGTTCACGTGGAGCGTCGGGGACGGCGGGCCGCTCCTGCTGATCGGCGGCGGCTCGGGCCTCGTGCCGCTGATGGCGATGCTCCGCCACCGCGCGGCGCACGCCCACGAGGAGGTGCCGGCCCGGGTGCTCGTGTCGGCCCGGGCTATCGACGACGTCCTCTACCGCGCCGAGCTCGAGGGGATGGCCGACGTCCGGATCAC
>JAOPZQ010000173.1 GCA_025964075.1 Solirubrobacterales bacterium
GCGCGGCCGAGGCCGAGCTCGCCGGGCGCCCGGAGGAGGTGGGCGAGCGCGCGGGGGGAGCGGACCCGGAACGTCGGCCCGCCGCCGCCGTTCGTGGCCGGCACGCTCGTGCCGTCCCAGAGCTCGACGGCGAACGGCCGCTCGGGCAGCGCGCGCTCGAGCTCACGGCGCAGGGGGTGGGTCCGCGAGAGCACGCGCCGAGCCTAGCGGGACGGTCGCTCTCCGGTAATCTCGGCTCTCCACGAGGGAAGGAGTCGAGCCGCATGCACAAAGCAGCCGACAGGATCCGCAACGTCGCGCTCGTCGGCCATCGAGGCACGGGGAAGACGTCCCTGCACGAGGCCCTCCTGTTCGCCGCCGGCAACGTCAACCGCCTCGGGTCGGTGGTCGACGGCACGACGGTGTCCGACTCCGAGGAGGACGAGAAGCAGCGCCAGATGTCGATCTCGGCCGCACTCGCGTCCTTCGAGTGGATGGACCGCAAGGTCAACCTCATCGACACCCCGGGCGAGCCCAGCTTCGTCGCCGACGCCCTCGGCTCGCTGCGCGTGTGCGAGTCCGCGGTGTTCGTGGTCAACGCGGTGATGGGCGTCGAGGTCTCGACGACCCGCCTCTGGCAGCGCGCCAACGAGCTCGACATCGCGCGCCTGATCTTCGTGAACATGCTCGACCGCGAGCGCGCCGACTTCTTCCGCACGCTCGAGTCGCTCAAGCAGGCCTTCGGCAACCACGTCGTCGCGACCGAGATCCCGATCGGCTCCGAGCACGAGGTGCGGGGCCTGATCGACCTCGTCGACATGAAGGCCTACGAGTACGACGGCGGCGGCGCGGCGAGCGAGATGCCGATCCCCGACGAGCTCGAGCCCCAGGCGCAGGAGTACCGCGAGAAGCTGATGGACGAGGTGGCGGAGAACTCCGACGCGCTCATGGAGCGCTACCTCGAGGGCGAGGAGATCTCCCACGACGAGATCGTCGAGGCCCTCAAGGAGGGGACGAACCACGGCCAGATCTTCCCGGTGACCTGCGGCGTCGCCACCCGCCCGCTGGGCGCCGACCGCCTGCTCGACGCGATCGTCGATGACCTGCCCTCGCCGGTGAAGCACGGCGCGCTCGACCTCGGCGAGGTCACGCTCGAGGCCGACGAGGGCAAGGACGTCTACGCCTACGTGTTCAAGACCCGCGCCGACCCGTTCGCCGGGCGCATCAACCTGTTCCGCGTCTATCAGGGCACGCTCAAGCAGGACTCGCAGCTGCTCAACACCCGCGCCCACGCGAAGGAGCGGATCGGCCAGCTCCTCACGTTCGAGGGCCGCGACACCAAGCACGTCCAGGACTTCGGCGCCGGGGACATCGGCGGCGTGGCGAAGCTCAAGGAGACGAAGGCGGGCGACTGGCTCGCGGCGCGCGACGAGCCGATCGTCATGCCGCAGATCAAGCTGCCGGCGCCGGTCATGGCGTTCTCGATCGAGCCGAAGACGAAGGGCGACGAGGACAAGGTCTTCACCGCGCTCCGGCGTCTCCAGGAGGAGGACCCGACGATCGACCTGCACCGCGACGACCAGACCGGCGAGCAGATCGTGGCCGGCCTCTCCCAGGTGCACGTCGAGGTCGTGGTCGATCGCCTGAAGTCGCGCTTCGGCGCCGAGGTGACGCTGAAGCCGCCGCGCGTGCCCTACCAGGAGACGATCCGCAAGCCGGCCAAGGCGCACGGCCGCCACAAGAAGCAGACGGGCGGCCGCGGCCAGTTCGGCGACTGCCACATCGAGATCGAGCCCCACGGGGAGGACTTCGAGTTCGTCAACGCCATCAAGGGCGGCGTGATCCCGACGTCCTTCATCCCGGCGGTGCAGAAGGGCGTGGTCGAGGCGATGCAGCAGGGCGCCGTCGCCGGCTACCCGGTCAAGGGCGTCCGCGTCCGGCTCTTCGACGGCCAGTACCACACGGTCGACTCCTCGGAGATGGCGTTCAAGATCGCCGGCTCGCTGGCGATGAAGCAGGCGCTCGAGCAGGCCGGCGCGGTGCTGCTCGAGCCGATCATGCTCGTCTCGATCTCGGTGCCCGAGGCCTCGGTCGGCGACGTCATCGGCGACCTCAACTCCCGGCGCGGCCGGCCGCTCGGCATGGAGCCGGCGGGCGGGATGACCGAGGTCAAGGCCGAGGTGCCGATGGCCGAGATGCTCTCCTACGCGCCCGACCTGCGCTCGCTCACCGGCGGCCAGGGGGAGTACACGATGGAGTTCGTGCGCTACGAGGAGGTGCCGGCGCACCTGGCGCAGAAGGTCGTCGACGAGGCGCGCTCGGAAGGCGAGCCGGTCAAGGCGTAGAGCCTCGCCGGTCCCCCGGGCGTTGGTAGCCTGGGCGACTGCCCATGGCGACCCGCGACATCCGCACCAGCCAGGAAGCCGTCACCTGCGACGTCTGCGGGCGCACCCTGCTGCGCGGCGAGACCGCCGCGACGTACCTCGCCGGCGGCGGGCGCCGCGCCGTGTGCGAGCTGTGCACGCCGCGCGCCCTCCAGGAGGGCTGGGTGCGCGAGGGCGCCGGCACCGTGCCGGCCTCCCGCGGTGGGC